>CADEFG010000602.1 GCA_902826505.1 uncultured Acidobacteriota bacterium | reverse complement strand
AATTAGACAAGAAGGGATAGACGGAGTCCGCCGTAATTCTTGGGAAATGCGATCCTCACTCTTGGTATAACGAAAGCAGTATAAACCCGTTTTTTTAGATGTCAAGCATTTTTTTTATCGGTTGCCTCAAAAAAAATGATAACCGGCTGGAAAAAAGTCTAAAATAAAAATTATGTCGCTCGAAAAACTGCTTGACGAACAGATCAAAAACGCCATCGCCGAAGGCAAATTCGATAATCTCAAAGGCGCCGGAAAACCCTTAAATCTGGACGATTATTTCGCCACGCCCGAAGACATCCGCGTCGGCTACACCCTGCTCAAAAACAACGATTTCGTGCCCGAAGAGATCGAACTCTTAAAAGAGATCGGAATTTTACGCGAAAAAATAAAAAATTGCACCATCGAGGACGAAAAGAAAGTTTTGAACAAAAAACTCAATGAAAGAAATCTCGCGCTGACGCTTGTTTTGGAAAGAAACAAGCGGAAGAAAAGATAAATTTTTATGCGAACCGTTATCGAATATCACGAATTTATAAAAAAAGCCGAAAAATTATTTGGCACTTGAAGAAAGAGAAAATATTGTTTCTAGGTTCTGTTGACGTGGGAGATTTTCCATCCGTTTTGTCGCCTTCATCGACTTTTGCTTATATCAACACAAACTAGTTGCCTTGACCTTAAGTTGCTTTGTGTCGAAGCCCGAAAATCAATAAAGGTCGCATAATTCTTGACTTAAGGTCAGAGACCACGTAAAAATTAAATAATCGAAAAACCAACATTCATTTAGACGCAAACACGCAATTTCTATGATGAAAGGCTACTTACCAATCAGGTTCCTGAACATCTTTGGCGTTCCGGTTTGGATTCACTGGTGGGCGCTGGTTGTTATGGGATTGTTGTTTGTAATTTCACTGAGAGAGCCATTGCTGGGGATCATTACTATTTGTTCGTATTTCGGTCTTATTCTACTTCATGAAGCCGGACATGCGTATGTCGCGCGGCGATTGGGCTATCATCCGAGAGAGATTTACCTCGGACTTTTTCACGGTTATTGCGTGATTGACGCGCCCGATAATTTGCGGGATGAATGCATTATTGCGTGGGGCGGCGTGCTGGCACAACTCGTCGTCGCAATACCCTTGATTGTGCTTAATCAAGCAACACCGCTTGCCCAGTTATCATTTACCGGACCGATTGTTGTTTTTTTAGGCTTTATCAGCCTGATTGTTGCGCTTTTCAATTTGATGCCGATCAGAAATCTTGACGGAAATAAAGCCTGGCAACTGATCTCGATTGAGATTAATCATTTTCGGAATAAAGCAAAGGCTAAAAGATTGACTCAGGATATCGTTCGCCGTCTAAAAAAAAGGTCTTAAGCAAATCTTCGGACATAAACCGACCGCATAGTGCTATTATGAATTGTTTCAGCGGAAAGACAGAACTAATTCATATCAAATACTCTGGCTTAACTTGCTGAATGAACATTCATTCATTTATAATCTTTTCAACTTAAAATTCATCGAAAAGGAAAAATAAATATGCTACATATCGGAAAAGCCGCCGTTTTGGGCGCGGGAACAATGGGCGCGGGGATTGCCGCGCATTTGGCGAATGCCGGCGTGCCGACGCTGCTGCTGGACATTGCGCCATCGGGCGAGGACGTCAAGGATAATAACCAGATCGTCAAATCGCTATTTGAAGCGGCGAAAAAGCTGAAACCGGCGCCGTTTATGCTGGCGGAAAACGCAAAGCTCATCACTTTGGGAAATTTTACCGATGATATGGCGCGGCTTAAAGATTGCGATTTTATCATCGAAGCGGTCGTCGAACGTCTTGACATCAAACACAAGATTTTTGCCGAAGTCGAAAAATACCGCAAACCTTCGGCGGTCGTCGCTTCAAATACGAGCGGCATTCCGATCGAATCGATCGCCGAACCGTTTTCCGAAGATTTCAAAAAACATTTCGTCGGCATCCATTTTTTCAATCCGCCGCGTTATATGAAGCTTGTCGAGGTGATTCCGACCAAAGACACGGACGGCGAATTGGCTTGTAAGGTTTCGGGGTTTCTCGATGAAAGATTGGGCAAAGGCGTTGTTCCGGCGAAAGATCGTCCGAATTTTATCGCCAACCGGATCGGCGTTTTTTCGATGATGGCGACGATCAAAGAAATGCTCGAAATGGGTTTGACGCCGACCGAGGTTGACCAGATCACGGGCAAAGCGATCGGACACGCATCATCGGCGACGTTTCGCACTTCGGATCTGGTCGGTTTGGACGTGACGGCGCACGTTGTCAACAATCTTTATCCGGCGATTCCCGACGACGAAGACCGCGAAGTTTTCCAAACGCCCGAACTGATCAAAACCCTGCTCGAAAAGAATATTCTGGGCGACAAAACGAACGGCGGATTTTTCAAAAAATCGAAGGACGCCGAAGGCAAGCGCGTGATCATGGAACTCGATCTGAACACATTTGAATACAAACCGCAGACGAAAACGAAATTTGCTTCGATCGATGCCGGAAAAGCGATTGAAGATTTGCCGTCGCGCATCAAAACTCTCGTCTGGGGCGAAGATAAGGTCGGCGAATTTCTTTGGAAAACCTCTTCGCGCATTTCGCGATACGCGGCAAGCCGGATTCCCGAAATTGCCGACACGATCGTCGAAATCGACAACGCGATCAAATGGGGTTTTGGCTGGGAAATCGGCGTTTTTGAAGCGTGGGACGCGATCGGCGTGCGCGAATCGGTCGAACGGATGAAGGCGGAAGGCTCGAAAATTCCCGAAAACGTTCAAAAAATGCTCGATGCGGGCGCGGAAACTTTTTACAAATACGAAAACGGCACGCGTTCATTTTACGATCTCGTCAATGGCGGCTACAAGGAAATCGCCGATAAACCGGGCGTGATCGTTCTCAAATCGGTTAAAGACCGGAGCGGCGTGATCAAGAAAAACAGCGCGGCAAGCCTTGTTGACATCGGCGACGGCGTCGCGTGTCTCGAATTTCATTCGAAGATGAATTCGCTCGGCGGCGACACGATCGGGATGCTCAAATACGCGGTCGAAGAAGTCGAGAAAAATCACGTTGGTCTGGTCGTCGGCAATCAGGGCGGAAATTTTTCGGCGGGCGCTAATATTATGATGATTTTGCTCGCCGCGCAGGAAGAAGAATGGGACGACATCGATCTCGGCGTGCGGACATTGCAAAAAGCTGTCATGCGGCTGCGGTATTCGTCAAAACCCGTCGTCACCGCGCCGTATGGTTTGACTCTGGGCGGCGGCTGCGAAATCACGATGCACGGCGATAAAGTTCGGGCGGCGGGCGAAACTTATATTGGTCTCGTCGAAGTCGGCGTCGGACTGATTCCGGCGGGCGGCGGCACAAAGGAATTGACGATGCGCGCGATGGATAAGGCAAAGGCGACGCCCGATGCCGATCCGCTCGCGTTTTTGAAAAAGACTTTTGAAACGATCGCGATGGCGAAAGTCGCGACCTCGGCGCAGGAAGCGCGTTCGTTCGGAATTTTGCGCGATTCGGACGCAATTTCGATGAACGGCGATCGTTTAATTGCCGACGCGAAAGCCGAAGTTCTCA
>CADEFG010000601.1:1191-3600 GCA_902826505.1 uncultured Acidobacteriota bacterium | reverse complement strand
GATTTGGATTGAGCAAAACGACCCGCCGAAATTCTTTGACGGATTTTTCATAATCGCCCAAAATCATAAAACCCTGCGCCGCCGAAAATAAGGCTTCGGCATTGTTTTGCGAAATTTCCGCCAGCTTGGTAAAAATCGGAACAGCTTCTTGATTGCGTTTCAACTGAATCAGCGAAAGCCCGTAAAAATAAGCGAGTTCGGGATTGCTGACGATTCCCGCTTCAAAAGGTTTGAGAACCTCGACCGCGTTCGCAAAATCTTTGGTGAAATAATAGCTTGCGCAGAGCATCTGCCGCACTAAATTATCGTTTGGATTCGATTTAAGATGACGCGCCAAGGGAACGATCGCCTTATCGTATTGTTCGGCGCGAAAACTGACGATTCCCCAATTTCTGTCCAAACCCGGAAAATCGGGTTTCCAAATGGAAGCGGACGCAAAATTTTCCAGAGCTTCGCCGGTTTGTCCGTTTTGGACGGCGATCACGCCCAGATTATGAAAGGTCTGCGCCAGCACATTGCCTAAATATATTTTGATTTTGCTAAACTCAGCCGCTCTTTCGGGCGTCAAAACAATTTTTTCGGGCGTCGGATTTTCATTGTTTCCGACCGTTTTATTTCTATCGCCAACGACCTGTCCGAGAATTTGACTGATCTCGTCACGGGCTGACTGGATCGATTTTTCCTGCAGCTCGCGGGCAATTTTTAATTCTTTCTCGCCCTCTTCTTTGCGTCCGGTTCTGACCAGCAGGCGTCCGAGCAAAAAATGGGTGCGCCGCGATTGAAAATCTTTGTCCTTGTCGATCCCGACCAATTTGATCGCCTGCCGGAGATTTTTTTCCGCCTCAACCAAATTGTTCAGCTCAAACTGCGATCCGCCGAGAAACAGGAAAGATTCAGCACTCTGCGGGCGGATCTTTACCGACTTTTCAAAATAACCGACGGCTTTTTGATGATCGTTTCCCGAAGATGCGACGACTCCGGCAAAGAAATTCGAGTAAAAATCGGTGGGCGCGAGTTTCAATTCCTCTTCAAACGCTTTGCCGGCTTCCGCCAATCTTTCGCTTCCGCCATGCTGCAAAATCACGTATCCAAGAAAAAAATTGGCGCGCGGTTGTTTCGGATTAACCACCAACGCGCGTTTGAACGCGCGTTCGGCTTCAAGCGGATAATTTGTTTGTTCATATGCCTGCCCAAAGACAATATGCAAATCGGCACTTTCCTTTCCGGCAGAAAGCTGTAATTCCTCAAATAATAGTCGGGCACGTTCCGGCAGTTTCAAATACAGATAGGTTAAGCCGAGGGCTTTCGCGGCATCGAAATCAGGAGCCAGCAACAAGACTTTTTCAAGCTCGGGAAGCGCCGCCTGATAATCTTCTTTGGTAAAATAAATATTTCCCAGAAGATAATGCGCAAACGGGTATTTCGGATCAATCGCCACCGCCTTCTGAGCTTCGGCTAAGGCTTTATCAATTTGATTGAGACGCTGGTAAGCGACCGCCAGATTTGTTCTGTTGACGGCGCTGTCGCGATACTTTATCGATTCAATAAGAAGTTTGACCGCCTCCGTGTAATTGCCTTCTTCGATGGCAATATTTCCAAACCGCTCAAGCGCAATCGCGGCAATTGCCCGATTTTCGACCGCGGCGTTCACGAGGTCTCCGGAAATTTGATAGGTTTCCGCGGCACTCAAATGTTTTAGTAATTCATTGCTTGTCTGAGTGTTTTGATTCGATGATTTGAGGTCGTTTTTTTGCGAATTCGTTTTTTGAGCATAGATATGACAGGCTGAAAAAACCAAAAGAAAAAACAATATTCTCGCAGTCATCATAAATAAAAATACTACTCTGTCTCAAACTGTTCGGGGCGGCGGAAAAAGTATATCACAAAATAAAAACGGCAAGAAAACATTTGCTTTTGAGCATCAATCTTCTTGCCGATTTTTTTAACAGCTAACGCCTAAAAATTCAACTTGAAGGCATACTGAATTTCACGCCCGCCTTTGCTGGTTGACGCGACCCCAAAATTACCATTCACTCCCGCCGAAGTAATGATGTTGTTTGTATTACTGCATGGATTAGCTCCGCACGAGACTGTTCCGTTGTAGAAGAGAACCGGCAAATTGCTGCCGTTAAACTGAACCGTATTGAAGGCATTGAAGAATTCAAACCGGAATTGCATTCGGGCGCTTTCCCCAAAGAAGCTGTTTTTTAGCCAAGACGGCGAAAAGTTCTTGTAGAAAGAAAAATCAACGTTCTTAGCGCCAGGTCCGGCACAGGTTGTTTTGCCCGGAATGGTCTCTCCGATCCGGTAACCGATTAAAGTCCAAGCGGCAGGATTGAAATAGCTGCCTTTGGTATTTTTAAGCGTACACGGCACTCCTTCAACCCGAATCGGTCTTTGATTGGCAAC
>CADEFG010000601.1:0-1091 GCA_902826505.1 uncultured Acidobacteriota bacterium | reverse complement strand
TTGCGGGGTAAACGATGTTCCGCTCGAAAGTTGAATAATCGAAGCAAATTCCCAACCGCCCAGAACGGTTCGGACAAACGCATTGGAACCCTTGAATCCCGGCAGATTGTAAATCATGTTTGCCACAAAAATATGCGGACGGTTAATATCCGATTCGGCAAAATCAAGATCGCGGTTGTTTCGATCCAAGACTGCAAAAGCACTGCTTCCGCCGCTTGAATCATTCAGACCGAAATCGGCAAGCGATCTCGAATAGGTATAAGCCGCTTGCAAATGGAAGCTCTTCGCGAATCGAGTTCTAAACAAAATCTGGAGCGAATCGTAATCGCCTCTTCCGTTGCGTTCAAACTGATAGATCGAGCCGTAATTTTTATACGGACGAAGCGCATTCACCGCGTTTCCGTCAACGGCAAAAGCGGCTGCCTTGCGGTTAGCCTCTAAAACCTGATTGACGTCATTGTGAGTCAGCTGTTTGCGGGCACGATTGCCGACATAGCCAACTTCCAACACGGTTTCTTTCCAGAGCTGTTGACCGAATGAAACGTTAAACTGCATTGAATACGGGGTTGCCGCTTCCGGACTTAATCCGAATCTCGGCGAACCGGCGGATGCCGCTCCGAGACCTGTAAAGACCGTTCCGTCCAAAGTTCGCTGCCCGGCGTTGGAGATCGCAAAAGGCGCGTTCTGCGTTAACGAACCAAAGTAAATACTCGTTCGTTCACGAAGATAGAACAAGCCGAACCCGCCACGGACAGCAGTTTTGCCGTTTGAGAAAACATCCCACGCCACACCTAACCGGGGAGCAAGGTTCTTGTAGTTATTTTCGCGCAACGACCGGTTTGAAAATTCGACCGGCGTGCTGGCACCCGGAATTCCAGCGCACGGGTTGGTTCCTTTCGGAACGACCAAACCGTTACACGGATCAGTTGCCGGTCGTGCCGGATTATACGCCGAAGCCAAAAATCCGCTGATTCGATCGCGTTTATCGGTCGGTTCATAAAGCAGAGAATATCTCGCGCCTAATTCCAAAGGCAGATTAGGTCTGGCTTTCCAGGTGTCGCCAAAATAGAATTCGAGATTTTTATAACGGT
>CADEFG010000600.1 GCA_902826505.1 uncultured Acidobacteriota bacterium | reverse complement strand
ACGAATATTTCGAGGGCGAGATCTTCGCGATGTCGGGCGCAAAACGAAATCACAATAAAATTGTGGGCAATTTGAGCGGTCTGCTTTGGCAACATTTGAAAGGTAAAGATTTTGAAGCGTATTTGAACAAAATGCGTGTTTTTGTTCCGCAAACAAAACTTTATACTTATCCCGATCTGGTTGTCTGCTGCGGCAAGCCGCAGTTTCAGGACGATGTTTTCGACACCTTGCTCAATCCGGTTCTTTTAATCGAAGTTCTTTCCGATTCGACCGAATCTTATGATCGCGGCAAAAAGTTTCAACATTATCGAAGCATCGAAAGTTTGCAGCAATATGTTCTGGTCACGCAGGACGAAGCGCGAATCGAGAAATATGTCAGGCACGGTGACGGATTTTGGCTTTTGTCGGAAGCGGTTGGATTGAATTCGGAAATCGAATTTTCCTCAATCGAATGCCGGATCGCGCTTTCTGAAGTTTATGACAAGATAAATTTTACTGAGGAGTAAAACTTATCGAAAACGTCCGATTCGAAGCGATCGAGCGCGCCACGCTTTACAATCGCGTCGAAAAAGCAACCGTCTGATCGAAAGCGTTCATCATAAAAGCAGATTCAAGGAAAATTATGAAAGAATTGATCGCTTTGATGGTGGTTTTATTTGGGGCTTTTGGCATAGAAGTTTCGGCGCAAACGATTCTTGTCAATAACAAAATTCCCGACGATCTGCTGATTTCGGTTAAAAGACAAGGCGGTTGGGGCGGAAATTATAATGAAGTGACGCTCAACGCGAAGGGCGAATTTTTGTTTGAGGCGCGCCCGACTTTTCCGATGAGTTCGCCGACCGAGCTTTTCGTTGCCGGAAAGCGGCTCAAAAACCCGAAATATTTAACGCCGAAACTGTCGCCCGAAAAACTCAAAGCCTTGATCGGCGAATTCGAGAAAGTTCAGTTTTTCCGTTTCGGGAAAGATTTTCCTGCGGAAGATGAAAAAAACGGGATGGGCGTGACTGACCAACAAACTGAAATCATCTCGATTCGCATTAACGGTCAGACGAAGGAAGTTTCCAATTATCTCGGCGATAATCTGAACCGAACGCGAATTCTGCGCGAATTAGCGGAAAGAGTGCGCGGCGCGAGCGTCTGGAATTTTGAAAACGGAGAGCTTCCCGAAATTTTTGAAATCTGGTATCGCGAAACCGACGGCGGAAAAATCCTGCGCGATCTAAAAATTAACCGCAAAGGCGAGATTATCGAAAGCTTTCACGAAAGCAGATTTTATCCTGATTTGAAGAAAGATTTGCCCGTTTTTATCAAATCCAAAACGGTCGGAAAAATTTCAAAACTAAAACTGCGTGAGCTGCTCGACGAATTTGAAAAAGACGTGTTTTCGATGTTCAAATATTCGATTCTCACCAAATATGCGGGCTGCGCGAACGATGCCGGTGCAAACGAATCGAAGCGTAAGCACATTCATCTTCAAATTAATCGAGTCCTTCAAATTTACGGTTCGCTTTATAAAGACTGTAATCCATTGCCGGAAACCGATGCCGCGAGATTTGAATATATGGACAAAGTTTTAACCGACCTGTTCAAAGATTCGGGCATTTTCAAATAACCCGCAAAACTGTTATTTACACAATTTCAATCTATTTTTGAGTTTTGACGAACCATTCGACAAATTTCGGAATTCCCTGCTCAATTTTCGTCGTCGGGTTGTAATTCAAGAGTTCTCGCGCTTTTGAAATATCGGCAAAGGTCAGCGGAACATCGCCGGGCTGCATCGGTTTTCGTTCGATGATCGCTTTTTTGCCGATGTTTTGTTCGATCAGCTCGATCAGCTCTTTCAGTTCGATCGTCTGCGATTCGCCGAGATTGAAGATTTCGTAGTTTGACCGGTCGTAATCGATCGCGGCGCGCACGCCTTGAATAATATCGTCGACAAACGTGTAATCACGGCGCGTCGTGCCGTCGCCGAACATCTGGATCGGTTTGCCTTCCCAAATTAATTTGGAAAATTTATGGATCGCGAGATCGGGACGCTGGCGCGCGCCGTAAACCGTAAAAAAGCGGAGACAAACCGTCCGCAGATCGTAAAGATGCGAAAACGTGTGACATAAAAGCTCGCCCGCCGCTTTGGTCGCGGCATACGGCGAGATCGGGTGCGAGATTTTATCGTCTTCCGAAAAAGGAATCTTGGAATTGATGCCGTAAACCGAGCTCGACGAACCGAAGACGAATTGTTTGACGCCGAACTCTTTCGCCGCTTCGAGCAAATTCAAAGTGCCGCTGACATTGACCTCGGTATAAAGTTTCGGGTTCAGCAGCGACGGACGAACGCCCGCCCACGCCGCGAGATGGACGATCGCGTCAAAGCTGTTTTCCGCGAAAATTTCGCGCACAGCTTCCGCCGAGCAAATATCGGCTTCGGCTAAAGAAAAATTCGGGTTATCCGAATGCTTTGAAATATTGGCGCGTTTGATGGCGGGCGCGTAAAATTCGTTGAAATTATCAACAACCGTCACCTGCCAGACGTTTTCAGCCAGCAATTTATCAACCAAATGCGAGCCGATAAAACCTGCGCCGCCTGTTACTAAGATTTTTTTGTTCACGATATTATTTCGAGCGATGAGTTTCAATTTCCTATGAAAAATTACACGTTTTTTGCGATTTTGGCAATAAAGATCAGTTTAAAAATCTTTGCCGCGCATGAAAACGATGGACGAGCTCTTCCAAAAACCCCTCGTAGGTAAAAGTCTGTAAATCATAGTTCGGCTTGATTTTATACATGATGGGCAGCGCGACGCGCCACGCCATCCAGAGCCGCTGGCGTTCGTTCAAATCCCAGCGCCGCCGCAAAAATGATTCGACGACTTCGATTTCGTCCTCGGTCAAAAGATTGACATCGGCGCGAAAATCCGTGTGTTTTTGGACGCGCCGAAAAGCCGCGTCGCTGACCTGATTTGAAAAAGTTTCGGCAAAGGTCGGCGCTTCGTCGGTACGCTCGCGGATGACGACCGTCCCGGCGAACAGATCGCCGATGCGCTGGTCGCGGTTGCTCAGAAAAATCGAAACCAGTCCGATCGAATAAACCGGAATCACAAAACCCGGGACGGCATCGAAAATCCGCAGCAGATTCCGCGCAATCGCTTCCCAGAGCGTGATCGGGCGACCGTCTTCGCGGATCACGCGCAGTTTCAGCAGCCGTTTGCCGGGCGTTTGCCCGTTCCAAATCCATTCAAAAAAGATGAAATAACCCGCGAAGATCAGAAAAAGAATAATGATCATCAACGCGAGCGTCCATTTCGACATTTCCGCGATCATTTCTGCCGCCGGTCGGTTGAAATTGTCGCCGACTCCCGTCCAACTTATCAAAGCCCAGGCGACGATAAACATTGTCAGAAATTGAATGAAATGATCGATCGCGACCGCCAGAAAACGATTGCCGATCGAAGCCAGCGCAAAGGCGAGCGGCACGCGTTCGGGCGTTTCGATAATCAAGGTTTCTTCGGTTTCGATGAAGGGTTTCTGCATTTTCTGTAAATTAGGTCTTTGGTTTTTGCTTTTTGTTAATTCATTCGGAATGCAAATTTTGCCAAAATCTCAAAAC
>CADEFG010000599.1 GCA_902826505.1 uncultured Acidobacteriota bacterium | reverse complement strand
CGGTTCGCGCCCTGACGATTTTTCAAAACGGCATCCGCGACCAAGCGAACCTGAATTTGCAAACCATCTGGCGGACATATGAATTCGGAAAAAGCACTTTGTCCGACTACATTGCCGAGGAACGCCGGTATTTAGAAATCGAAAATGAAGTAACCGATGCGCTGCTGGAAACTTATCTGGCGAAAATCGAAATTTTACGGGCGACAAACGCGCCGAAATTAATAATAAAATGAGCGAAGAAAACAAAGACATTATCGAAGTAGAAGAAATCGGAAAAGAAGAAGCGGAAACAGCCAATCCAAACAGACACCGAAAGCCGATGTATATTGCTTTATCAGTCATCGGCGTAGTCGTTCTGGGCGCGGTGCTGATTCTGGTTTTTCGCGGTCGGCAAGGCGGTGACGTAGTGCCTGCGCCCCGTTCGGTTTCATTTGACGAAAATTCAAATCAAGAAAATTCCGTCCCGGCAGAAGGACAAACCATTATGTTGACACCCGAACAGGTCGAGCGAATAAAGCTGAAAATTGAAACAGTCGGCGAAACCATGTCTGCGGAAGCCGCGCAAGTTTCCGCTACAGGAGTTGTCCAGCCGAATACTTATAGCGAAACGCCGGTGATTTCGCTGGTTGGCGGCGTAGTCCGAAGAATTGACGCACAGCTTGGCGATAGTGTGTCTAAAGGTCAAACGGTCGCTGTTGTTTTCAGCGACGAATTGGCGGTTGCACAATCGCGTTATATCGCACTTCAAACCGAAGTCCAAACCGCCCGCCAGAATTACGAACGCACCGCCAAACTGGTTCAAATAAATCCGGTGAGCCGCACCGAATCGGATGAAGCACAGGCAAAAGTAAAAAGCAAGGAAGCCGAACTCGATGAGATGCAGCGGCGTTACAATCGAACCGTCAAATTGATAGAAATCGGCGCAGCGAGCCGTGAAGAACTCGAACAAGACCGCACCAAATTGAAAACCGCCGAAGCGGAAGTTGAACAAGCCCGAAAGCAACTGACTCGCACTTCGGAAATCGTCAAACTAAATCCGGTCAGCCGCACCGAATTTGAACAAGCCTCGGTAAAATTAAGAACCGCCGAATCGGAACTTGCCAACGCGCGACAGAGATTAATATTGCTTGGACTTTCTGAGAGTCGAGTGAGTGCGCTTCGCTCGCCTTCACAAATCTCATCGGAAATTGCTTTAACCGCACCTGTTTCTGGCACGATTACCAGCCGCTCGGTCAATCAGGGCGAAGTCGTCGAGTCAAATAAAGAATTGATGAAAGTTACGAATCTTTCATCGGTTTGGGTTATCGCACAGGTTTATGAAAAAGATTTAGGAAAGATGCGAACCGGAAGCGGTGCATCTGTAACAAGCGATGCTTTTCCCGGAAAACTTTTTCGCGGACAAGTTACATACATTGATCCGAATATCAATCAGGAAACGCGAACAGCGCAAGTGCGCGTCGAGCTTGAAAATCCCGGACAGATTTTCAAAATTGGAATGTATGTCAACGTCAGTTTCGGCGCACTCGGCACTGGTGAAATGACTGTGCCGGTTATTCCAACTACTGCCGTGCAGAATATGAAAGAGCAAAAAATCGTTTTCGCCGCGACCGATAAGCCGAATATTTTTCTAATGAAACCCGTTCGTTTAGGTTCGGAGTCAAACGGGCAATTCGTTGTTTTGGAGGGATTGAATGTTGGCGATAAAATCGTGACCGATGGAAGTTTTTTGCTTCGCGCTGAGATGCTCAAGCAGAATCCGACTCATCAACACTGAAGCCGAAGTTAGTTTGAAAGGAATAAAGCCATTTATTTTAAAATTTGATTAAGGCTTGACAATTTTCTCTTTTGACAGCTAGTTTTATAACTAGGGAAATTGTTCACAAGTTCCGTCCAATTAATGCAAAAAGTTTTTCGCATCATCAAAAGAAAGAGAAATCTGCGCCGTTTGAGCGCGGTTTGGCTCTGCCTGGTGATTCTTGAACTTTTCTGTCCCGTGATTTGCGAACAACCCGATTCAGCGACTCTGTTAAATTCTACAAAAACCGAAATAATCGCTTCGCTTGAAAGTAAAAGCGATTCGGATAAAGCCGCAATCTCGACATTAGAGCAAAGCACCGATAAATCTGAACAAAGTAATTGCAATGATGAATGTCTGTGCCACGCCAACGTCATCACAACTCTTAATTTCGTAGATTTGAAAGATTCCTTCGACAAAGACGGGCAAATCGCCTTCAGTTACGGCGAACTTATCTTGAACTCGCTTCCTCCGCCATTCCAACCGCCAAAAAATTCCTAATCAAAACAATAAAGCCGAACTACGGGTTTTTGCGTCTTTTGTCGCGGAAATTGCTGTGTATTCGGCGCAACTTCTATTTGTCTTTCATCTGCGAAAGCTAAGGAAAGAGTATTTTGAAAATGATTTTGATTAGGAATAATAATGAGATTTTTTACCACCCGCATGAAAGCGTGGTGCGCTCTCCTCTGTTTGTTTGCCGTGTTTTCGGCGGGAGTCAGAGCGCAGCAAAACACGGAAGTCATAGCAAAAAATGATTTTTCGGAAGAGATAACCGAAACCAATGTGCCGAAACCGTTGGTCGTTTCCGTTTTGCCGAATTACTACAACGCGCAGGACGGCATTTCGCTCAATGAATTGATAAAACGCGCCTTGGACGCGAATCAGGATTTAGCAGCGGCACGGCTTGAAATTGATAAGGCAAAAGCCAGACTCACGCAAGCGAAACTGCGTCCGAATCCAACTCTCGAATTTGAGCAGCAATCGGGGCGATTAGTTGGCAACAGCGGCGACGGCAATTTTACCGTCGGAGCGTCTTTGCCGATTGAAATTTACGGCAGACGCGATGCGCGAATCAATTTCGCCCAGATCGAGATTCAAGCCAGCGAAGCCGAAGTCCGCAACCGCGAAAGAATTTTAACCAATAACATTTTAACCAATTACGCCGAAGCACTCGGAGCTTTGCGCGAGATTGACACGCTCGAAAAAGTTCTCGAACTCGATATGCAGACGACGAAGTTCGTTCAGATTCGCGTCAACGAGGGCGAAACCGCGCCGCTCGAACTAAATCTTTTGCAGGCGGAAGTCGAGCGTTTACGTTCGCGCCGACAATTAGCGGAAGGCAAACTTCAATCGTCATTAACGGGACTGAAAACGCTTGCTGGTATTGATTTTAACGCTCCCTTGCGGCTTCGTGAACAAATCAACACGGCGATTTTGCCGACTCTGCCGAAAACACGCGAAGAAGCCGTTGACATTGCGCTCAGAAGCCGTCCCGATGCTCTTTTGACGAGAATCGAAGAACAAGTGGCAACTGCCGGATTAAGACTTGTTCGCGCCCAAAGCAAACAGGACTTAACCGCTTACACACGCTATTCGCAAGGTCGTTCGGTTGTGGACACCTCAATCGGAAATTTTCCGCAGAAAGATCGCAGTTTGACCTTTGGTGTGGCTATCGGAATTCCGATTTTCAACAAAAATCAAGGCGCAAAAACGGAAGCCGAAATTTCAATTAAACAAGCACAAAACAGAAGAGAATTTGCCGAAAGAGTTATCAGAGGCGAGATTTTATCGGCTTATCAACGCTATGAAGCGGCAAGTC
>CADEFG010000598.1 GCA_902826505.1 uncultured Acidobacteriota bacterium | reverse complement strand
GATTACCAGAGAAACATCCCATGAAAATACGTTTAAAGCACATCGCCGCCGGTCTCGGATTGTTTTTGTTGATGACGTTTTTGTTTTTTCAAACAACCGTCATCGATTCCGAATCGCATAATCGTTTCAGCAATGATCTGCGGCATTTAAAGGAACTCGACGCGACGCTCGATAAAGAAATTCTCGAATCGCGATTCGGGTTGGAGAATTCCTACGATAATCTGATGTCGGAAACCGATCAAATCAGACTTTTGGAGAAAAATCTGAAAAATATTCCGGCGTATTTGCAGCAAAATGAAAAAGCGGAAATCAACCGATTGTTGGGTGAATACAGCGAACTGCTCGACCAAAAAGAAATTTTGATCGAGCGTTTCAAGTCACGCAACGCGATCATCAATAATTCGCTCAGATATTTTCCCGCCGCGACAACCAAATTGATAAAAACGCTTGCCGAGCAAGATTCGGATCATAATTCAATAAGTTCGCTCAATTATTTGCTGAGAGATACGTTGAACTATTATTTGATCGCGGATCAACAACTTGAAAAAAATATCAATGATCAAATTCGGATTATCAGCGAATTGAAGGATAAAAAAATATCATCCGAAAATGAAAAAGATATTCGAAACAGCGTTTCGCACGCGCAGATCATTTTGCGGTTAAAACCTGAAGTTGACGAATTAGTCAAAGAAACGGTCGCCATTCCGACCGAAAAACAAATTGAAGTACTGATCAAACTCTATGGTTCTTTTTACAACGAATCGTTGAGACGGGCAAATTTTTACCGTTTGTTTCTCTATCTGTTTTCGATTCTTTTGATCGCCTACATTGTCTTTATCATTATCAAATTAAAAAAGGCAACGACCGCGCTTAATGCCGTTAAGGAAAATCTCGAAGCGCGGGTTCAGGAACGCACCGAAGAACTGTTATGGAGCAATATCGAGCTGCAAAATTCGCGCGATTATTTAGACCAGATCATCAATTCGGTCGGCGATCCGATCTTCGTCAAAAATCGCCGGCATCAAATGACGCTGCTCAACGATGCGATGTGTCAGTTTATGAAACGAAGTCGTGAGGATTCGATCGGCAAATCCGATTATGATTTCTTCCCCGCCAAAGAAGCCGATGTCTTCTGGGAAAAGGACGAACTGGTCTTTACATCGAGAAAAGAAAACATCAATGAAGAAAGTTTTACCGATTCGCACGGCAACAAGCGCCTTATCGTGACCAGAAAAAGATTATACGTCGATAAAGAAGGCGAAGAGTTTATCGTCGCGGTCATCAAAGATATTACCGACCGGAAACAATCGGAAGACGCGCTAAAATCAAGCGAAGCGCGTTTTCAGAACGCTTTCGACCATGCTCCGATCGGAATCTGTCTGACCACCACTGATGGTCATTGCCTGCAGGTCAATCACTCATTGTGCGAGATTCTCGGTTATTCAAAAGCCGAGATATGGGGCAAATCCTTTCAGGATTTTACCGATCCGCATGATATTCCGGTTTCGCTTGAAAATATCCAAAAGTTGGTTTCCGGCGAGGTCAAAACCTGCCAGTTTGAAAAGCGTTACGTCCACAAATTCGGACATCAGGTTTTGGCGTTAACGAATCTGTCGCTGGTTCGTGATGTCCAGAACAAACCACATTACATCATTGCTCAGATTCAGGACATCACCGAACGCAAATATTTGGAAGACCAACTTCAACGGGCGCAGAAACTGGAGTCGATCGGACAGCTTGCCGCCGGAATTGCTCACGAGATCAATACTCCGACCCAGTATGTCGGTGATAATACCCGTTTTTTACAAGACTCTTTTATTGATCTGGCGGAAGTTTTGAAATTGAACGGGCAATTGCTGGATGTTTGTCGCCAAAAAGGATTTTCTGATGAGATCATCACGCAGGTCGAAGAGGCGATCAAATTTGCCGACACCGAGTATCTATTGAAAGAAATTCCGAAAGCGATCGAACAGGCATTGGTCGGAATCGGGCGGATCGGTAAAATCGTTCAATCAATGAAGGATTTTGCGCATCCGGGTTCGGGTAATAAAAAGGCAACCGATCTGAACCGGGCGATTGAAAGCACGATTACGGTGGCAAGTAACGAATGGAAATATGTCTCTGAAATGGTCGTGGACTTCGACCCGCTGCTGCCGCCCGTTCCGTGTCTGAGCGGGGAAATCAATCAGGTGATTTTGAATATGATCGTCAATGCGGCGCAGGCGATCGCCGATGTGGTGGGCGATGGCAGCGATGGCAAAGGAACGATCAGGATCAGCACCAAACGAAAAGGCGATTGGGTGGAGATCAGTGTTTCCGACACCGGCACGGGAATCAAAGAAGAGATTCGCAATAAGGTTTTCGACCCGTTTTTTACGACCAAAGAAGTTGGCAAAGGAACCGGGCAGGGACTCGCCATTTCGCACAACGTGATCACTGAAAAACATAAAGGTAAGATCGCCGTCAAAAGCGAATTTGGAAAAGGCACGACCTTTATCATCAATCTTCCGCTCGGCGAAGATTAAAAACCCATAAATCAATCATTTCATTTTTATCAAATGGAACGGCATTAAATTGACAAAACACTTTTTTCGACCGGTCAGCCGGTTGGTCGTCGTTGAGACCGATTTCAAATCTACACAAATGTTTAACGAAAATTTATCAGACACCGAAAAAAATCGTTTACGAACTCTCCGGGATTACAATATTCTCGATACCGCACCCGAGCAATGTTTTGACGACATTACGCTGCTCGCTTCACAGATTTGTGAAAGCCCCGAGGCGAGTGTCGGTATCGTTGACGGCGAACGCATCTGGTTCAAATCAAAAGTCGGTTTCGATTTGGTAGAAATTCCGCGCGACGGAACTTTCTGTACCCAGACGATCCGGCAAAATAATTTGCTGACCGTCTCGAATGCGCTCGAAGATCCTCGTTTTAATAAAAATTTTGAGGTCGCCAAAGAAAACGGCTACCGGTTTTATGCCGGAGTTCCGTTGATAAATCCCGAAGGCTATGTTTTGGGAACGCTTTCCGTGCTCGATCGAATGCCGCGAAAGTTGAGCGAAAAGCAGAAATTTTCATTAATCGCGCTTGCCCGCCAGGTTGAAGCGCAGTTTGAATTACGGCGCAAAGTTCTGACGCTCGAAAATGTCATCAATCAACTCGAAGACTACAGCAAAGAACTGCTCAACAGTCATGAACGCTATCGTTCGGTCGTCGATAATGTCAAGGAAGTGATTTTTCAGACCGACACGGACGGACGCTGGCTTTTTCTAAATCCGGCGTGGACGGAGATCACGGGTTTTTCGGTCAAGGAAAGTCTCGGTGAATATTTTCTTAATTATATTCATCGGGATGACCATCCGGAGACGCGGGAATTATTTGAAACGCTAATAAACCGCAAATTGGATTATTGCCGTCACGAAATCCGTTATTTGACAAAAGACGGCGGTTTTCGATGGGTCGACGTTTTTGTCCAGCTGACACTGAATGAAAATGGCGAAATGTTTGGGGCTTCCGGAACCTTGAACGATATTACCGAGCGAAAATTAGCCGCCCGGTCGTTAAAAAAAGAAACGGCGTATCTCAGTTTGCTGCAATCGGCAACCGCCGCCGCCA
>CADEFG010000597.1 GCA_902826505.1 uncultured Acidobacteriota bacterium | reverse complement strand
CCCTGCCGAATCATCCTTTGCAGTTATTTAACAAAATGGATAACAAATTAGTAGGAACTGGATTACCGTTTGCGATATCGGGGAAGTTATCGCTGTTCAGGTCAGCAGAAGTTATTTGTTCAGGGAAGTCGCTGACTGTAAATGGACTGCCGACCGGAGAATTGAAAGTTCCGTTACCCGTCCCGATTAAAACCGAAACGTCGTCATTGTTACGATTAACGGTCGCAAAATCTTGTTTGCCGTCTCGATTGAAATCGTTGGCGGTCAAATCCCAAACCCTGGCGATATCGATTGTTGGCGGGCTGGTAAAAATAAAACTGCCGTTACCCAGCCTGACCGAAACGCTTTGCGCCGTGCTGCTGCTGTTGGCAACCGCAAAATCCAAAAAATTGTCGTTGTTGAAGTCCCGAACGGCAATAGTTGAACCGCCTTGCCCGGTTGGGATAACAACGGCTGAACCGAAAATGCCGGTGCCAAGCCCGGGCAAAATCTGAACATCGGCTCCGAAAGTTTTAGTGATTATGTCTATCTTGTTGTCATTATTAAAATCACCGACGGCAACGGAACCCGGAGAGTTCGGAAAAGTTAAATTTGTCGGTGCACCGAAACCGCCGCTGCCATTTCCCAACAAAACTCCGGATGATAAAAAATTTCCAACCGCGACCAGATCAAGTTTCCCATCATTGTTAAAATCGGCAGCGGCTAAATCGGTGACGAAAATTTGACCGCCGCTATTTGAAATTGCATTATATTGAATTCCGGTCGAGTTAAAGTTTCCGTTTCCGGTATTCAGGAAAACCTCGACAACTCCCGGAAACGAACCGCCTTGAAGATTTCTTAAAATCGCCAAATCAACATTGCCATCTCCGTTATAATCCCCGGGCGCAACAGCCACCGGACGATTAACCGTCAGAGCAACCGGAAGCGCAAACTGCGGAGTTTGACAAACTGCAATTACATTTTTCGCAGACAAACATAAAATAGCGGCGACCAATATTAAAAATAGGACGTTAAAGCCAATCGACGATTTACCAAAAATTCGCGGGAATTTCGGAAACGGGTTAAATGACAGTAATTGGAAATGTTGCATATTCATTTTTATTCTCCTTTTAATTTTTGAAAAAGCTTTTGTTTCTTTGGTTTATTTCGAGATTTGAATTTTTTGTAATAGAGAAAGCCGGAAACTCAATTTTTAATGAGGTTGTGAGGCTGAGGTTTTTGACCTTTGAGAATTATTTTGGCGAATTAGAATTTGTAAACATAAAATTGAAAAAAACTCGTCTCATTTTATTTACCGATGCTGATTTCGATTTTGCTGCCCGAAAGTCCGATTATATTGACCCGCAGGAGTCCGAATTTTGTTTCGGAGATGGCGTCCGCCAGTTTTTCGGCGGTGCCGTCAAATTGCACGTCCATTCGCGCGACATTGCTCGTCAATTTTTTTTGAACGCTCTGGACACCCGTTATTTTTTCTAAACGGTCGCCGAATTGTTTGAGCTGTGCAAAGCTGATGTTTGAGACCATAATTTCAACCGTTGAAGTGTTTATTGGCGAAAGCGTGTTTACCGGCAATGATGAATTGACCGGCGAAGTTGAATTTATGGTGGTTGGTTCGGTCGCCTGGCAGATTTGGGTAATAAAATAATCAGCCCAATGCGAACCGGCATTTCTCAAAGCCGTTTTGGCGGAAACAAATTCGGCAATATCCAAACCCGAACCAAACTTGCCGTCAGCCGCTAAAATGCGGGCGTTATCGGTTTGAATGGCGCGCGCTTCAACCCGTGCCCGCGTCGAAATCAGATTTTCCTGCCGACCCGCCAATTCGCTGAAGGCTTCGCCGATAATGATGATATCCGCCCCGAATTCTACGCCGAGCGCCGCCGCCGCTTGCGGATTTTTGAGCGCGGTCAGGACTTTTTCGCGTTCGCGGATCACGGAAATTTGTTTTTGGTCAACGACGTTGAATCTTCGGGCGACAAGCTTTTTGATGATCTCCGTTTCGCCTGCCGGATCGGGAATCTTTTGCGAAATGTGAATTTCCGGGATGACAACCATAATTCGCAGAGATTTTCCGGCAACCAGACGCGAGCAATCAACAGCCGAATTTACGGGGGTCGACGATGACGAACTGGAAATCGGAGTTGCCGAACCGAGCCGTTCAACGAGTGTTGCGACCGCTTCTTTGATGGTTTTAGCGAGCGCGTCCTGCATGGCTTTGCTCTCGAAACTTCCCGTGATTGTGCCGTTACCCGCGCCGCCGATACTGTTTGATTTTTTTTCAAAGGCTTGCGAGAAAACGATCTCGCCGGTCGTTGAATTTAGGGCTCGGAGATTAAATTTGACGATCGCTTCATAAGACGCTAAACCCAGCAGCGAAATATTTTTCTTTTCCCTGAATTCGTTAACCGTTCCAAGCACCAAAAATTGAGCGCCCGTTTTATTTCCGATCGCGGCGGCGGTTGCCGGATCGATCGCGCCTTTTAAGGCTTCCATTTGTTCGGCATCGATGACTTTCGAGGCGGTTGAACGGTCAACGACCCGGAAACGACTGCTGTTGACAAGCTCGTTGACAAGCAGATCACTGATTTCGGCTCCCGATTCGTAACTGGCTTTTCCGGTCGTCGCAAATTGGATAACCGCTATGCTCGGTTTGCGCGGCGCTTCGGTTTGCGAAAAAACGGTCGCTGCCGCAATTAAATAAGAAAAAACGAACAAGAAAGAATAAGTTCGTCGGGGGCTTTTGTGAATTTTCATAAATTTCTCCATCAAATAGTTCTTCGAAAAAAACTTTGCTAAATTTGGTGTTCATTCTTTAATACGAGCGACATTTTGAATTTTTAAGGACTTTGCCAAAAATTTTGAAATAAATTTCAAAGTCCTTGAAAATACTCAAATTGACGCGTATTAATAAATGAAACCGATACCAAGGGTTTGCGCGGTTTTAGTGGTTTTAGAGCCGAAAACTTTTAAGGAGCGTCTTCTGCCTTATGGAATCCTTATTAAACGATTTGATACGCGAATTTTATCTCGGCGAGAATTTGGCGTGGGAAAAAATTACCGATTTGCTGAGCGATAAGATGAAAAACCGTTTTAGCTACAAATTTGGAAATCTGAGCGAACCCGACCGTGAAAATTGTGTTCCCGCTTGGGAAGTGAATTTTTTCGCCAAAGTGGTTTTTGCGCGTCAGGAAGCCGACAAATATATCCGAACCTTTTCAAATCCACTTTCTCAAAAAGATATCGAACGCATCAAAATTGAATTCTGCTCGGCAAAAACGTCATTTAACCCGACGCTCGCCGTGCCGTTCGAGGCTTGGATGTGGATTTCGATCCGTTCTCGGGGAATCGATCTCACGAGAAAAAATAAGCCGTTGACGGAAATAGTTGATGAAACGGAAATGGATACGCTGCTTTCCGCAATTCCGCCAAATCCGACACTGACGCGTTTTCAGCGCGGCGACAATGACGAGGATGTCCGTAAAATAAAAGAACTGCTTAAGCCGGGACTGGACGCCAACGAGTTGATCTATCTTGAACTTTGGTTTGAAAAATTCGGCGAACCAAGGACGCCGGAAGTAAAAAACGAGATCAAAGAAACTACGGACAAAACCGTCAGCGACGCCGCCGTTTCCAATCACAAACAGGGC
>CADEFG010000596.1 GCA_902826505.1 uncultured Acidobacteriota bacterium | reverse complement strand
CCATTCAGGAACCCAATCGCGCAGATTCGTGTTTTTTTCGATGCTTCCGATATCGTAATGCAAGGTTCCCTCGCCGATCTCATTTAAGTTTTTATAATCGAATCCGCGTTTTTCCAATTCACCGAAAAGCCCGCGTTCAAAATAGCGGTCGGGATGCGGAAAATGTTTTTTGACAACACGTTTCGGTCCCATCAAAACGCGCCGCCAATAACCCATGATCGCGCGCGTCGAATTTTGCGAATTAAACGTCGTCGTGTTCCAGTCGCCGCCGAGAATGGTCGGCAATTTCGGCAAATGGTCGAGATGATCGAGAATGATCTTCATCTGCCGGTGGCGATGACGGCGCGAACAATGCGCGTCGAGATGGATCGTGACGGCGCGAAAATCGCCCGCCGGATGTTCGATGTCGGCGACGAGCGCCCGCAGGTAGCCGAGCCGTTTTTCCTTGCCCCACATTTTATCCTTGCCGTTCGGCAGTGCGACGGCGTGCGCGTTTTTCAAAGGATATTTCGAAAACAGCGCGAGTCCGTGAATCGAAACGGTGTTCTCGCCCGCCATTTCCGACTCGACGCCGCTGCCCTTTTGAAGCGCGATATAGACGGGCGCAAACGCGTAGTTTAACTTTAATTCGCGCGCCAAATCCTGCGCGACGAACCGATTCCGGCTCCGCGCCATTCCGTAATCGAGCTCGGTCAAAAGATAAACGTCCCTTTCTTTTAACCGCGCGTGATTTTTGAGCGCGTCGGCGATTCCCTCGTAAATATTGCCGCGCTCGATATTCCACGCGACGGCGGAAACCGCGTCAGAACCGCGAGCGGTAGCGACCGGTTGTAGTTCCTCATTTGAAATTTTTGACGACGACGTTAAACCACCCGCGACCGCCGCTGGTTCTGACAGATTCTCCTGCACGACGGCGTTCAAAATCCGTTCGACCGTCGGTTTGATCTTTTGGTAAACCGCGCTCTTTTCCGTTTCTTCGATTGATTCAAACTTGAGAAGCTCGGGAAAATACTGATTCAGATCGTGGTCTAAAATTTCGGGTGAGTTATTCTTAGAATTCATTATTTAAAAAGCCACGCACAGGTCTGCCTTCAAGTTCACCGACCAGAATGGCTTGAGGTTCTTCTTCGCCTTCAATCCAAAACTCCAACAAACTTTCCTTGTCAGCGTGATAGCAATATTTTTCGGCTAAATATTTCAAATCTTTGTTTGTTTCCATCGTTATCCAACCGTCAATGCTGCCAAGATAACAATATCGCTGTGCCTGAAAATCATTGTTTTTGTTTTTCTCGAAGCGAAGTTTTACGTCAAACCGTTGAATTTTTCCGAAATCTTCCAATTTCAAAAACTCACGAATGCCGTCGTAATTTCCCGAAATATAAAGCATTAAGGCATTTTCTTCCTTGTCAATTAGATATTCCTTGACGGTTTCGTGCTGTTTCATGACCGAATCCAAAATTGAAAACTCTTCGTCGGTAATATTTGATAGTATGATTTTACGAAATGATACCAAACCATCGTATGGAAATTCGTAAAACTCAAAGCCCTCGGGGATTTCGTCTAAAAGTTCAGTTGCTTTGTATTTGTTTTTGTCTTTGACGATGTAATACCTTTTGCCGCCTTTTTTGGCAATGGCAACTTTGACGTAATGTAATTCACCAGTTCGATTTTCGTAACAAATCGGCATAAATCTTAATCGTCGTAACGTTCCTTGGCAGGTGCGACCGCCAAAAAATCGTTGGTGATTCTTTCGCCGTAAGACTGCAAAAGCTCGCTGATGCGTTTTTGTTTGGTTGAATAAAAGATCAAGCCGACGTGTTTCGGTTTGTTGACGCGATAGACGATTTCCGGGTCGGTGTAATGCGATGTATCGGGCGTCTCTTCCTTTGCCAGACAGAGCACGATGCCGGCAAAATCCTTGCGCAGTTTCGGCGCTTTGTAAGGTTTTTCCTTGGTCGCCGTTTCCAGCCGCGCCCATTCGCGCCAGAGACTGAAACCGCTCGCCTGTTCCAAAACATTGGCGATATAAGCGCCGCCGACGCGCGCCGCGACTTCCAATAAATAAAATTCGCCCGTCGCCGCCGATTGCAGAAATTCGGCGTGCGCGACGCCTTGTTGATACTCGAAACCTTCGAGCAATTGCTGATTAAGTTTTTCGAGTTCCTTGCGCTCTTTCGATTTATACGGCACGGTAAAGGTCGTAAAAACGCCGCCCTGATGCGAGACGCTAAACGGCGGCGTGCCGTATTCGCTGACGCCCGAAGCGACGATCTTGCCTTCCGAGACGACCGAATCAACGTGATAAACCTTGCCTTCGATAAAACGTTCGATCAGAAATTGCGACGGGTGATCGCGCCACGTGTTGCGATTGTCGAGATCGGTCAAAACGTCCCAAACCTGCCCGACCGTTTCGCATTTGCGAATTCCGAACGCCGAAACTTCCGTGCGCGGTTTGACGATCCACGGCGCTTCGGTCTTTTCCAGATATTCGTTGATGCCCTTGAGATTAAACACGCCGACGAATTCCGGGCACGGAATCCCGATCTCGAGCGCGAGATTCCGCATCCGCAGTTTATCGCGAAACCGGAGCGCGTAGGAATTGCCGATGCCTTCGATCTGCAGATGTTCGCGCGCGCGCGCGGCGGTCAGCACGTCGAATTCGTCCAACCCGACGACGCGATCGATCGGCTGGCTTCCGGCGATATTCGTCACCGCCCGCACATAATCGTCCTGCGACGCGCCTTTTTCGACCGTTTTGACCTCGTTAATACTCGTCCAAGCCCACGGATAATCGAGCAAATCCTTGCGCGTCACCAAAGTTACGTGCCAGCCCGCATTCTGGCATTCTTCCAAAAATTCGTTTCCCTTATGCTCGCTCGCGATGCAAACTATATAATTCTGCATAATTTAGATTTCAGATTTCAAATTCCAGATTCCGAATTCCGGATTTTATATTTCAGCGTCCGGATTCCAGATTTTCAATCTGGAATTTGAAATATGGAATTTGAAATTTTCTTTTGTGCTAAAAGAATGGCACAATTCAATTGTAAAAACAACGAAAATTATTTGTTTTGACACTAACAAAATTGAGTGATAACTTGCAAATTCGGCAGTCTGAAAATGGAGTAACGATTAATGAGTTTTGATATTGCGGATTTTATTTCAAAGTTAATAATTTATATGGTCGTCTGGATTTTTTCGGTCTCGGCGCACGAATTCGGACACGCCTGGACATCGTACAAATTCGGCGACGACACGGCTTATCGCGAAGGTCGCGTAACGCTCAATCCGATTCCGCACATCGACCCGATCGGCACGCTTCTGCTGCCGCTGATCGGTTTTGTCATCAGTTTTACGAGCGCGGGGAATTTTCCGCTGATCGCGTGGGGTAAACCAACGCCCGTCAATCCGCTCAAATGGCGCAATAAAGACACGGCAAACGTCTGCGTTTCGATCGCCGGAATCGTCATCAATTTATTTATTGCGTTGGTCGCGAGCATTATCATCAAAATAATGATTTCGCAGCAGGTCATCACGGCTGAAAATTTTCAGGTCGGTTTGATCTCGATCTTCTTTAATTTTCTTTACACGCTGGTTTTGATGAATGTCGGTCTCGCGATCTTCAACCTGCTGCCGTTTCCGCCGCTTGAC
>CADEFG010000595.1 GCA_902826505.1 uncultured Acidobacteriota bacterium | reverse complement strand
GACGACATCAACCATCTGCATATCACGGCGAAGCTGTTTGTACGAATACATGGGTGAATCATCTATTTCTCCTTCACTCAGAATTTTCTGAGCATTTTCATAATTTTTTTCCAGGGTTGAAAAATCAAGAAGTTTTTTTTTGTCCGGTGCTTTCTTTTGGTCGTCGGATTTATTATCGGACTTTTGAGTTTGACCGGAGATATTTTGAAAAGAAACGAAGGAAAACATTAAGAAAATCAAACAGACAGCGGCAAAGAGAATTTTTCGCATAACGTAACCTCGCATTAAATTTACTCTACTTGCCATTTTCGCCTGATTTATGCCAAAGTCAAGATATAAGTTTTACGAAAATATTTGATTGCGGGAGATTTTTTATAAATGCCTAAAATTACTGCGGAAACTGCCGCCGGACAAGTTGCTTTCGAAGCCGAAACGGGGCGCAAACTGGTGTTATGTCTGGAAGATAACGGTGTTGATATTCTTCATCGCTGCGGCGGAAATGCGCGCTGCACGACGTGCCGCGTCGAGATTCTTTCGGGCGATCCGGGCGAAATCGGTGAAGCCGAAAAAGCGATTCTGGCGACGAAAACGGATTTGAACGATCACACGCGTCTGTCGTGTCAGGTGCGCGTTCAGGACGATCTGCACGTCAACGTCATTAACCAGGCGAGCGTCAAGGGAATTGACGCCGGCGGACGACCAACCGAAGAATAAATTAAAAATTAAAAATGCAAAATTAAAAATTAATTGATTTTGCCGAGCTTAAATTTTAAGTATAAAAGAACAAGGAGAGGAAAAAAATGTTTGAAAAATTAGACAAAATGAATTTTGAAATTGCCGAAGCGCACTGCGACGGTCCGTGCGGAGTTTACGATCCGGCGCAGGCGCGCATCGAAGCCGAATCGGTTTTACAACTGACCAAAAAAATTCTCGATCTGAAAATGCCCGAAGGCGACGACGCGAAAGCGCATGCCGCGTATCACAACACCTTGACGCGTTTTGTGACGATCAAAGAAGCGCGCGCTGAACTCGCGAAACATCATCTGCTCGTGCTCTGGACGGATTATTTCAAACCGGCGCATTTGGAAAAATATCCCGATCTCCACGAGATTTTCTGGAAAGCCGCCAAAGCGTGCTCGTCGTGCAAACAGGAAGTGAGCCTCGAACACGCGCAGGAATTGATGGATTACTGCAAGCAGGTTCACGAAATTTTCTGGGCGACCAAAGATAAAGATGTCGCCTGGTACACGGCAAGCTAATTTGATTTTGGGTGTTAGATTTTGGATTTTGGATTGCGGATTTTCGGTCTGCAATCCAATTTTTAATGTTTGATGGAAAACGAATTACCCGAAGCCAATCTGTATGAAGTCGCGCTCGTTTTTTTCGGCTATCGGCATAAATATTTATGCGAAGGCAATTCGATGCTGCCGACCTTAAAGGACGGCGACCGGGTTTTGGTCGACCGAACCGCCGAAATTGCGGTCGGCGATATTGTCGTTGCCCGGCATCCGGTCGAGCAAAATAGCGAACTTGTCAAAAGAATCGCGCGGATCAACGAACACGGGCATTATTTTCTGGTCGGCGATAATTTGGAAGACAGCAACGACAGCCGTCATTTCGGCGCGGTTCGAAGAGAATACATCACGGGAAAGGTCGTCGGGCGTTTAAGTTAGCACATTTATAAGTTTCCTGAAATTTTAGAGTTACTTTGCGCCTCTGCTTCTTTGCGGGAAATAATTATTTTGAGCCTCGGTCAACACAAAGAAAAAGGTTCCCGCAAAGAGGAAAAGGCGCAAAGTTAAGATTTTGCCGTATTGTAATGTGATGGAAAACGAATTACCGGAAGCCGGTTGGAAAGAGAAAATTTTATTTTATCTCGGGAAAAGACGCGCCATTCGGGTCGAAGGCGATTCGATGCTTCCCGGGTTAAAAAACGGCGACGGAATTTTGATCGATCCGGACGCGCCGATAGCCGCAGGCGACATCGTGCTCGCCAAACACCCGTTCAAAAAAAGCGTCATCATTCTCAAACGCCTGACGGAAATTGACGAAAACGGCAATTATTTTCTGGTCGGCGATAATCCTGCGGAAAGCACCGACAGCCGCACGTTCGGTGCGATTTCCGCCAAACATATTTTAGGCAAAGCCGTCAGCCGTTTGAAATAATTAATGTTCGTATCGTTTCTCGCCTGCTTTGATGGCAATTTCCAGACGGTTTTGCGGCGGCGGCAGCGGACACGTCGCAAACGAAGTAAATGCACAGGGCGGATTTTCGGCGCGGTTAAAATCCAATAAAACTTTACCGTTTTCCGCTCGTTTTGCATAAAGAAAACGTCCCGCGCCGTAGGTTTCTTTTCTGCTTGTCGCGTCGCGAAAAATGATAAAAAGCCCGTCCGAGCCTTCTTCCAAAACCGGTTCGAGCGCATATTGTTTTCCTTTAAACTTAAACCGCAAAACGCCCGGACTTTTCATCTTGAAATTGCCGCCGAGAACATTCGGGATCAAAACTTCTTTCGGTTCGGCGAAAGTTTCAAAATCGGCAGTGATTTTGTATTTCGGATCGAGCGGAAACCAATTTAAACCTTTGAAATTCACGCGTTCCTTGCTGTTTTTGTCCTTCAGACGAATGCCGAAACGCGACTCGCGCTTGATCAGATAAAACGTCTGGCTGCCGGTTTGTATGACGCTCGGTTTGCCTTTTTCGTCCGATGCAAGTTCGATTTCCGAAACGGTTTTGCCGTCGGTCAAAGCCTCAACTCCGTTTTCGACTTTCAAAATCGCTTTGCCGTTTTGGAAACTAATTTCACCGAACTTTCCCTTAAAATTTTCGGTCAGTTCAATATCAAAATCCGCGCCCGCGCCGATCGTGTTCGCGCCGTCTTTGAGCCAAAAAAGCCCGGCGACGGTCAGCCAGCCGTTTTCGCTTTTGAGTTCCGTTTCGTGGTCGGCGCGCCATTTTTCAATTTCCTTTGCATAATCGGTTTGCGCATTGACGGAAATTAAAAACGCGAAAAGCCCGCCGAGAAAGATTACAATTTTCATCTTTAATATCTTGGAACTGTTGAATCGACATCGTCTGACCACGCGCCGATGCCGCCTTTTAAGTTTATCAGACGACCCGTAAACCCTTGTTCCTGCAAAGCTTTGATTGCCTTTGCGCTGCGCACACCGCCTTTGCAATGAATCACGGCGGTGCGCGACGGATCGATCTCTTTGGCGCGCGCCGCAACTTCGCCGAGCGGGATCAATTTCGCGTTCGGAATCCGCGCGATCTCAACTTCGTAAGGTTCGCGCACGTCGATCAACTGAACTTCCGGATTGTTTTTGAGCAAATCGTTCAGTTCGGTCGCCGTGATTTCTTCCAAAATCTGCTCTTCGACCGGTAAATTCAAACCGCAGAATTCTTCATAATCGATCAACTCCTTGATCGTCGCGTGTTCGCCGCAGATCGGGCAATCCGCATTTTTCTTGAGCTTGAGTTCGCGAAAACGCATTTTCCACGCGTCGAAAAGCAAAAGGCGATTAAGCAAAATTCCTTCCGCGCCGAGGATTACTTTGATGACCTCGTTTGCCTGAATCGTCCCGACAATTCCGGGTAAAACGCCCAAAACTCCGCCTTCCGCGCAGCTCGGAACAAGTCCGGGCGGCGGCGGTTCGGGATAA
>CADEFG010000594.1 GCA_902826505.1 uncultured Acidobacteriota bacterium | reverse complement strand
ATTGACGTTCAAACCGATATGTCCCGTTTCAAACTTTTCATCCGGATTACTCATCATTTTTTCTCCATTTCTTATTTTCTAACCATCAAAACCAGTTTTTATAAGTTAGTATAATTATTCTAACTTGTCAAGAGCATTTTAGACGGTTAAAATATTTCAGGATAAAAATGTTTGAGACTGAAAAATTTTCACTGGTCGGAAACAATTTGTTTTTGGATTTTGTCAACACGGAAAAGGCGCGTGATGGTCAGCCGTTTGAAACTTTGGAAAGTTTTGCCGATTTTGTTGCCTGGACGGTTGCCGTAGATTTGATCACACGCGAACAAGCCGCAGATTTGTTTGAAAAATGGAGCGGTCAGATTTCAACCGTTAAATTTTTGCAAGAAACCATAAATTTCCGTAACGATTTGCGCAATTTGGCGGAAAATATTTCCGGCAAAGTTGAAATTTCAGAAAAAACTATCGACTCGATCAATGAGCGTTTGAAAAAACAAAGCGGTTTTACTGTGTTGGAAAAGGTCGAAAACGGGTTTGAAAAACTGTTCCGGTTTGATTTGAGCGATCCCTTGAAATTACTTCACCCGATCGCCGAAGCGGTCGCCGATTTTCTTTGTTACGCCAATTTTGATTTTTTGCGAAAATGCGAAAGCGCGGCGTGCGTCCTATTTTTTTATGACACGACCAAAAATCATAAACGCCGCTGGTGCAGTATGAAAGCCTGCGGAAACCAGGCAAAAGCCGCCGCTTTTTACAAACGTAAAAAGCAAGCGGCTGAAAATTAAAAAGTTTGTAAATTATGCCCGACCGATTGCGTCAACCAAAGCGTTTCAGAGCTTTTCTTCGATCAACATTTGAGATGACGCAACCGCGCCCCATTTAATTATTAAAACGCTTTTTATCAGCGGCAGAAAATTCGTCCGTTTCGTTGTAGCGCGGTATTTCGGGTTCATTGGAAATCTTCAAGCCGATTGCCAAAGTTATTTCAAGCGTCTGCACCATTCCGTCGAATTGCCAGTCTTCACGAAATTCGTCCGATGGTTGATGATAATGTTTCTGATTGAATTCATTAAAAAGCGCGTCGCTGAATTCCTTGGTTTTACCGACATACTCATCACCGTTTCTGATGCTTAACGCCGGGACACCGACTTTTGCAAACGGAAAATGGTCGGAACGGAAAAAATAGCCTTGTTCGGGATGATTATCCGCCAGATATGTTAAATCTCTTTCTTTCAAAACCGTTTGCACCGTATCCCACAAACTTGAACGTTCGGCTCCGAGTGCGCCGTAATTTTTCGTTAAGCCGTAAAAATTACCGCCGTCCACATTTAGATTCGCGACGGTTTTAGCAAGCGGCACGAGCGGTTTGCGGGAATACCATTCCGCTCCTAACAGACCCTGTTCTTCGGCGGTCGTAAAGATATAGATTTGCGAGCGTTTCGGCTGCTGTGTTTTCGGCAGTTTGCTGACGGCTTCGGCGATCGCCAGAATTTGCGCGACGCCCGAAGCATTATCGAGTGCGCCGTTATAAATCGTATCGCCTTTATCGTTTGGAACGCCGACCCCGAGATGATCCCAATGCGCCGTATAAGCGACAAATTCGTTTTTCAGATTCGCGTCCGAACCTTCCCAAATTCCAGCGACATTATTTGAATCGAGCCGTTTAAACTCGCTTTTTATATCAATTTTTGCATTCACCCCAAGTTTTACGGGTTGAAAATCGCGCCTTTTGGCGGCGTCGCGAAGTGTATCGAGATTTTTTCCGGCTTGATTGAAAACTTTCCGCGCCGTTTCTTCGGTCATCCACGAGCGCATCTGTAAAAACGGCGTTTTATCGTCCGGTGTTCGGGCGATATCGAAACGCCAACCGCCGTTCGAAGTTCTGACGACATTCCAGCCGTAACCGGCTGATTCGGTCGTATGAATCAAAATCACGCCCGCCGCGCCCATCCGCGCCGCTTGTTCGAATTTGTAAGTCCAGCGACCGTAATAGGTCAAAGCCTTTCCGCCGAACAGATTCGGTTCTTCCGTCGTTGGCGGCGGGTCGTTAACCATCATCACCAGAATTTTTCCGCGATAATCTTCCTTGTTTCCTTTAAAGTCGTTCCATTTCTGCTCCGGCGCATCAACACCGTAGCCGACAAAAACAAGTTCCGAATCAAGACTGACGCTTTCCGTCTGCGCGCCCGTAAAAGCAACGAATTCATCGCCGAATTTGTATTCGGCGTCACCGATCCTCAATGCGGTATTAGGATTTGCTTTTACGGCTACCAATGAAACCGGCTGAAAATAAGAACCGTTGTTGGCTGGCTTGACACCGATCGACTGCAATTTCATGGCTATATATTTTGCCGCCAGTTCACCGCCCCGCGAACCCGGCGCACGACCCTCGAAACCGTCGTCAGACAAAAATTTGACGGTTGATTTCAGATCCTGTTCGTTGAAAAGATTTGAAAAAGTGTTTTTTTGCGAAAAGATCGTGTTTGAAAAAACCGCTGCAAACAGTATCAAGATAATGATTCGATTTATCATATATTTTTTTTGTTTTATCTTTTTATTAAACTCATCGCTTCGGCGCGGGTTCGGGCATCGGAACGGAAACCGCCGAGAACGCTTGAAGTGATCGTTTTCGCGCCCGGTTTTTTGACACCGCGTAACGTCATACAAGTATGTTCGGCTTCGATCACGACCATCACGCCGAGCGGCTGTAAATTGTCGAAAAGCGTCTGCGCGATCTGCTGCGTCAGGCGTTCCTGAACTTGCAGACGACGCGCAAAGATTTCGGCGATTCGCGCCAATTTTGAAAGTCCGACGATTCGACCGCCTTTCGGAATATATGCGATATGACATTTTCCGACAAACGGTGCGAGATGATGTTCACACACCGAAGCGATCGAAATGTCTTTGACGATGACCATTTCGTCGTGTGAATCGCCCGGCAGCGGAACAATGTGCGAAGCCGCGTCTTCCCACATTCCATCACAAAGTTCGGCGTAAAAATCCGCCACGCGTTCGGGCGTTTTCTGCAAACCTTCGCGGTCTGCATCTTCGCCGATACCTTCCAAAATCAAGCGCACGCCTTTTGCAATCTTCGTTAAATTAACTTTTTTATTGATAGCCAATGAATATTACCTCAAAAAATATTTTCGTGCCTTTACGCGCCTTTCGGAAAACTTTGAGAACTGATTTCACCGATGGTTTTCCGCACTTCTGCCTCGACTTCGCGCAACGGCAGATTTTCGCGTAAAGCGATTTCCTTTAAAATTTCAAATTCAGGTTTAATATTAAAGACTTTTTTACCTAAACGCGCAATTTTGATTGGAATTTCGCCGAATCTTGTTTCGACCGTTGAAAATTCCCGGTCAAGACAAATTCGCTCGACTTCGCGAACACGAACGCCGAGCGTCGGTGTTTCGCTGATTAAAAGATCGATGAATTTTTCTTTTTCGGACGGCTTGCAAAGAATCGAAACAAGCGTCGAGGGACGATTTTTCTTCATCTGAATCGGCGCGAACCAACAATCCATCGCGCCCAAATCAAATGCCTTCTCCATAACAAAGCCCAAAATTTCCGGCGAAACATCATCGAGATTTGTTTCAATTTGGGTTAAAGTTTGGTTTTCGGTTTTTGGCTTTTGGTTTTCGGCTGAAGTTTGAATTTTTTGGTTTCTTTGGT
>CADEFG010000593.1 GCA_902826505.1 uncultured Acidobacteriota bacterium | reverse complement strand
ATCATCTCGCCGCCGCGCAAAGTTTCCCCGAGCTTTTCGCCCAGATCGAATGTATCTTGCGGCGTTTCGCAAATGAAAGTTTCGGTTTTTGGCTTTTGGTTTTTGGTTTTTAGAAAATCCGTCTTCATCTTATTCGATCTTCAGACCGACTTGCGAAAACCAGGTCAGTTTGTCCCAGTAGCCGCGCTGAAAGACGATCTTGCCGTTCCGGAATTGAAAAAAACCGCAGCCGCGCAGCTCGAACGATTTGCCGGTCGGCTGGTTGCCGTAGAATTCGCCTTTGAAAGTTCCGCCGCCGTTCCATTCCCAAGCCGCCCAATCTTCGTCCGACAGGATGTTTTCGACGATCGAATACGAATCGGGAAAACCGCGAAAAAACTCCGCCATATCCTTGCGGATCTGCGCGTATCCGACCGCCGGTGCGCCCGCCGCGACCTGAAAATTGACCGCGTCTTCGGCGTAACAATCCATCACCGCTTCCAAATCCTTCGCGATAAAAGCCGAAATCCATTTTCGTAAAAGTTCTTTTGAATTCATATTGGAACGCCGTCATCCTGACGGCAATGAACGCGCTTTGGCGTTCAAATTAATTATTGTTTCTTAAAATATACAACTTTTTTTACGCCGCTCACGCGACGTTTGCCGCCCGCGATGATGGCGTTCCCAATTTTTGAAACGCTTCCGCCAAACATTCGCGAACATCCGAGGCGAGCATCGAACGCCGTCCGAATTTTTCGGCGGCAATATCGCCCGCCAAACCGGCGATATAAACCGCCGCGACAACCGTTTCAAAAATATCGACTTTCGCCTGCACGGCTTGCGCGACAAAACCCGTGATAATTCCCGTCAAAGTGTCGCCGTTGCCCGCCTTTCCGAGTCCCGAATTCCCGGTCGGATTTATACAAACGCGACCGTCTGGCGCAGCGATCAAAACTCTTTCGCCTTTTAAGACTAAAATAACTTGATGTTTTACGGCGAAATCGCGCACCGTGCCGACGCGATCTTTCAACGCTTCTTTGTCCATCGTCCCTAAAAGCCGCAGAAATTCGCCTTCGTGCGGCGTTAAAATTAAAGGCAAATCAAGCGAGCCTTGCAAATCGAACGGCGCGAGCGCATTTAGGGCGTCGGCATCGATGACAACCGGAGTTTGGCGTTTCGTGACGACTTCGCGGACAAAATCCCGCGTCGCCGTTTCCTTTGAATTCAAACCACAGCCGATGCCGAGCGCGTCAACTTTTGCGAGCAATATTTCGAGCGCGTCAAACGCTTTTGCCGAAACCGCGCCCGATTCGGTTTCTGCCAAACCGTGCGTGATGACTTCTTCCAAAACCTTTGCGGCAATCGCCAATTGCGCCGATTCGCTGCTTGCAAGCGTCGTCAAACCGACGCCCGAAAGCATCGCTGCATTGCCCGCCAAAACCGCCGCGCCCGAATATTCGCGCGAACCGACCACCAAAAGCGCGTGTCCACGTTTGTTTTTGTAGGAATCTGCCGTGTAATTTGTTTGCTCAAGCCACTTTTGCGCGTCCGATTTTTCGGTTACAAAGGTGCGCGACGGCGAATTATCGATCAATTCCTGCGGACTTCCGATATTTGCGACGACCAGCTCGCCGTTAAAATTCGACGCGGGCGGCAAAACATTCGCCAATTTCGGCGCGGTGAAAGTGATGGTTAAATCTGCGTTAATGTTTTCACCGATTTGTTCGCCAACATCGGCGTTCAATCCTGATGGAATATCCAAAGATACAAAATACGGAGTTTCGTATTTTTTTTTGTCGGAAATGATTCGTTTGGTAAGCTCCGCCAATTCACCTTCAAGTTTTTTTGACAAGCCAGTTCCGAACATTGCATCAATTACAATAGTATTTGCTTCAATGCCGGTTGAAGTTTTAACACGTATTGTCGAACTCACTTCCATGGCGAATTTATGATCGCCATACTCGACAAACCAAAGGCGGACATTTTTCCAAAGGCTTGAATCACTCTCTAATGTTTGTTCTTCATAATATCTTTTGCAGAATTCGAAATTAATTTTCGCATCGCCTTTAGTTTCGTGAACATTTCCAAAAAATTTTATTGAAACCTTTGCACCCTGATTCCATAAAATCCTTCCAAGCGCCGCGCCGTCGCCGCCGTTGTTGCCTTTGCCGCAGAGGATTAAAAAGGATTTGCCCGCGACCGAGCCGCCGAGTTTTTCGGTGATGACGCGTGCAGCGGCGTGCGCGGCATTTTCCATCAGCAGAATCGAGGGAATGCCGTATTTTTCCGTCGTCAGGCGGTCAACTTCGCGCATTTCTTCGGCAGAAAGAATTTTTTGCATACCAGAGATAATACTAAATCAGATTTGATAATGCGTAAAATTGCGCCCTGGTCAGAACCATTTGCGGTCGCGAAAGAATTTAAGATTTCCGCGAAGGTTTAGAGGCTGATCTTCAACCGCCCGCTACCGCAGGCGGTTCTGACAAATACTTCCACCACCCGTTGAGGCAGATGGTATTGACAAACAAATCGCGCCCGCTACCACCGACGGTTCTGACCGCGATTCACAAAAAAAGAAGCCGTGTTCTCGCTCAACACGGCTTCCGCTACATAATAAAGAAGATTGTAAACAGAAGACAATTATAACCACCTGAGAAGCCAATTTGCTTGCTACCGCACTTGACCACCTTTTTTGTTTCCGTTATCTATAGAAAGGTTTATTGACATTTTGTTTCCAAAAAATCACTAAAATATTTCAAAAAACCTTTTTAATCATTTCTCTGCAATAGAATTGCCCGCATATAACCGCGCTTGATCGCGGTTCTTCGACGATGGCAATTTGCGCAACGAACATCGCATTTTTCGATCTCGGTCATAATCTTTTCCCAACCACAATTTTCCGTTACCAATTGCGCCACGGCGCGAACTTTGTCGGTTCCGTCGCGATGATCAAATTCCAAAACAATCGGATCAGATTCACCACAATCTAGGCAAGGATGACTTTCGAGATAAGTCAAAACCTTGAGCATCTTTTCCTGACGTTTATTTTTTGTCAGTAAAGTATGATGTTTTGTGTAATGCGCGTGATTTTCATAATAACGATCATATTATGAATTCTTGTACAAGGGCGACACCACGGATGCCTTTTATTTTTCGCACGCCAGCGAAAAGAAAATTCAGAAACATCTTTTTCTACACTGCATTTTGTGCAAATTTTAGTTTCAGCATCCGGCATCACAAATCTTTTAAATGCCCTCGGCAGGAATCGAACCTGCGACCTAGAACTTAGGAGGTTCTCGCTCTATCCTACTGAGCTACGAGAGCACATTTAATTTTGGATTTTAGATTTTGGATTTTGGATTGTCCAGTTTAAGAATCGTAATTGATCAGCGAGCGAACGTCGTAGCCGTTGAATTTTTCGCGACCGTTCAGAAAATCGAGTTCGACGACAAAAAGCAGTCCGACGATCTCGCCGCCCAAACCTTCGACCAGATCAACGACCGCTTTCGCCGTTCCGCCCGTCGCCAGCAGATCGTCAACGATGAGAATTTTATGCCCCTCGCCGACCGCGTCCTTGTGCATTTCGAGCGTGTCCTGCCCGTATTCCAGATCATACGAAACGGAAACCTTTTCGGCGGGCAGTTTTTTCGGTTTGCGCACCGGCACAAAACCCGCGCCGAGATGATACGCAAGCGGCGCGGCGAAGATAA
>CADEFG010000592.1 GCA_902826505.1 uncultured Acidobacteriota bacterium | reverse complement strand
TACGATTGCCTCGTTGCGCGGCGGCGCTCACGATTTTATCGGCAAACCGATCCGGCTCGAAGAATTGCGCGTGACGCTTCGGAACGCCCTCGAAACGCGTCAATTGCGGCGCGAGGTCAAACAGGCGCGGCGCGAGCGCAACGTGGATTTCGGGTTTTCAAACATTATCGGCGAATCGGCAAGCATCAAAAGATCGATCGAACTGGCGCGCCGGGTTGCCGAATCGGATGTCATGGCGATTCTTTTGCAAGGCGCGACCGGCACGGGCAAGGATTTGTTTGCGCGGGCGATTCATTCGGCTTCCGAACGCCGCGATGCGCCGTATCTCGCGATCAATTGCGCCGCGCTGCCGGCAAATTTGATCGAATCCGAACTTTTCGGCTACGAAAAAGGCGCGTTTACCGATGCCAAAGCGCGCAAGGAAGGACTTTTTGAACAAGCCCACGGCGGCACGATCTTTCTCGACGAAATCGGCGAGGTCGAGCTCGGACTGCAGGCAAAGCTGCTCCGCGTGCTCGAAGAAGGAATGTTCCGGCGCGTCGGCGGTCTGCGCGATATTCATTTTGATGCGCGGATCGTTGCCGCCTCGAACCGCGATTTGAAAAAGGAAAGCGAATCGGGCGAATTTCGACTCGATCTGTATTATCGTCTGTCGGTCATCCAGATCGATATTCCGCCTTTGAATGAACGCGACGACGATGTTCTGCTGCTCGCCCAATATTATATCGAACGCGCCAATCTGAAACGGCGCGGCAAATTGCTGAAAGGTTTGTCAAAGGAAACGGCACAGATTTTCAAACATTACACCTGGACGGGAAATGTCCGTGAACTCCGAAACGTCATCGAACGGGCTTCGATTCTCGAAGACGGCGAATGGATCACGACCACTTTTCTGCCGCAGGATTTATTGCGCAGTGTCGGGCAGCAAGGCGCGAAAAATTTCGCAAATTTTACATTACCGCCCGATGGCGTCGCGCTTGAAACGGTCGAACAGGAATTGGCAAAGCAAGCAATTGAACGGACTGGCGGGAATTTGACGCGGGCGGCACAGCTTTTGCATATTTCTCGTGACCAGTTGCGCTATAAATTAAAAAAATCCGGTGATTACAAAGACAATTTAACGGAATAAATGACCCAAACAAAAACCGTCAAAAACAATAAAAAACTCGCTGATGAAACCCGCGGCTTAGTCAAAGAACTATCCGACATCAAATTTGCCCTCGATGAATCGGCAATCGTCGCGATCACCGACCAGACCGGCAAGATCACCTACGTCAACGACAAATTTTGCGAAATCTCGAAATACAGCCGCGAAGAGCTGCTCGGACAAGATCACCGGCTGGTTAATTCGCAATATCACTCGAAGGAATTTATCCGCAATCTCTGGACGACGATCGCCAACGGAAAGGTTTGGCGCGGGGAAATGCGCAATCGGGCAAAAGACGGCGAGATCTACTGGGTTGACACGACGATCGTTCCATTTCTCGACGAGCGCGAAAAACCTTATCAATACGTGGCGATCCGCTACGACATTACCGAGCAAAAACGGATTGAAAATCAGTTGCTCCGCGCCCAGCGAATGGAATCGATCGGAACTCTGGCGGGCGGAATCGCGCACGATTTCAATAATATTCTCGCGCCGGTTTTGATGGCGACCGAGATGCTTCAGCTCAATGATTTCGACAAGGAAACAAAGCGTTGGCTGGCAGTCATCCGCGAAAACGCCGAGCGCGGCGCGGATCTCGTCAAACAGGTTCTGACCTTTGCGCGCGGAATGGAGGGCGAGCGGATCATCGTGCAGGTCAAACACATCGTCAAAGATTTGGTCAAAATTCTCAAGCAAACGCTGCCGAAATCGATCAATGTCAAATACGAGATCGAGCCTGAGCTTTGGATAATTCAAGCTGACCCGACGCAGATTCATCAGGTTTTGATGAATCTCTGCATCAATGCCCGCGATGCGATGCAGCTTGGCGGAACGCTGACTTTATGCGCCGAAAATGCTTTTTTGGATGAAAACTATGCGCGGCTTCATCTTGATGCCGTGACGGGAAAATATCTGCAGATCACGGTTGAGGACACCGGCGCGGGAATTCCGGCGGAAATTCAAGACCGTATTTTCGACCCGTTCTTTACGACCAAAGAAATCGGCAAAGGCACCGGCTTGGGGCTTGCGACCGCGATCACGATCGTCAAAAGCCACGGCGGTTTTATCAATGTTTACAGCGATACGGGCAGGGGAACGAAGTTTTCCGTCTATATTCCGGCGATGGAAATCGAAACGAGTTCAAAAAGAGCGGGCGAATCCGTTTCATTTCCGCGCGGGGCGGGCGAGCTTATTCTCGTCGTTGACGACGAGGAAAATATCCGTGAAATTGCCCGGGCAACGCTCGAAAAATTCGGCTATCGCGTCTTGACCGCGACGGACGGCACGGATGCGATGGCGATCTATGCGCAAATCAGCGGGGAAATCGCGCTGATTTTGACCGATATTGCGATGCCTTACATGGACGGGACGGCTTTGATCCGCGCGGTGCGAAAAATCAATCCGCAGGAAAAAATCGTCGCGATGAGCGGTTTGATGAATTCCGACCAAACGGCTGAATTGCAGAACCTGAACGTCAATGCCTTTTTGTCAAAGCCTTATACGGCGGAAAGTTTGCTGAAAAAACTCGCCGAACTTTTACATCAAAGCTGAAAAAGATCAATCCCGACGAAGCAGACTTTTTAATTTGACGGTCATCAATGGCGTCAAAAACAAAAGCAGCAAACCAATCGGCAACAACCCGCCGCGAAAAATATCGTAATCGGAAAAAATCCGCTGCCACGAAAACTGCATCACCAGGCGTCCGACCAGAATCTCAAAACCGACCGTTAAAACAAGCCACACAAAACCGACCGTTAAAAGTTGAAAATTATTGGTGGTTTGCAGCCATTTGGCGGACAGATACGAGATCGTGAAAATGATCAAAACGCCCGTTAAAACGGCGGCTTGGCGGGCTTTGAAATCACCGACCACGGGCTGGAGCAAGATCAGTCGAATCGTGCCGTGAAGAGTTTCGGCAAAAATTATGATCAGCCAGACCGCAAAACCGCGCAGAACCACCGATGATAATTTATTAACTGCCATTGATACTTATAATTTATTGAACGCCGCTGACGACCAGAACCGAACACGGCGCGTGATGAACGACGGCATTTGAAACCGAACCGAGTGTTAATCTTTCCCAAAAACCGCGCCCGTGAGAACCGACGACGATCAAATCCGCTTTCCAGTTTTTGGCTTCTTCGACAATAAAACGTTCGGGGAAATCCATCGTCATAACCGTTGTAATTTCAGCCTCCGGAAGACTTTTTTTAACCATCTCCGCCGCTTCGGCAATAAATTTTTCCGCCTGGTTTTGTGCCGCCTGGTTGCGATCATCGTTAAATTGGGCGGTCGTTGCAAAAGCATCGAGCGGAACCATGACTTCATAGGTCGACACGATTTTTATTTGTAGATCGCTTTTTTCGGCAAACATTCGGCAACATTCTGCGATTGCTTTTTGACTGTAGCTGGAGCCGTCCGTGGCTATTAAAATTTTCATTGGATCTCTCAGTTAAATTTTTCTTACGTCTTATTAACGCTCAATTACTTCGATGCTTTCGGCAAACATCGTGCCGAAAATTTCGGATGCCGCCAAATTTTAT
>CADEFG010000591.1 GCA_902826505.1 uncultured Acidobacteriota bacterium | reverse complement strand
CAGTTAAAAGATGCCGAAGATGAAAAACACAAGATCGAAATCGCCAAATTAGCGTGGCTTTCGCGCTCGGCGCAAAAAAACGGCGTCAAGGCTTTTGAAAATTACGCCGATAATTCGGGCGATCCGCTGATCGCGCAGGGCTTGATCCTCGTCGCCGATTGCGCCGGAGAAGAAAAGATCAAGGAAATTCTGGCGCGCCAGCTCGATCTCGAAGACGACGCCGGTTTACAGGATTCGGCAACTCTGGAAGCGGCGGGCGGTTTTGCGCCGACCTTTGGAATTCTGGGCGCGGTGCTCGGGCTGATCAGCGTTTTGCGCGTTTTGGATAAACCCGAAGTGCTCGGCGTCGGGATCGCGACCGCGTTTGTCGCGACGATTTACGGCATCGGGCTCGCCAATCTGTTCTTTTTTCCGCTCGCCGCGCGTCTGCGTTCGCGTCACGAAACAAACCTCAAACGCCGCGAAGAGATCGTTTCGGTGATACTCGCGATCAACACCAAACAACCGCCGCGCACCATCATCAATCAATTCAACCTGCCGAGATGAGAAACCGCCGCCGCACATCGAACACCGAAAGCGAAAGCCACAGCCGCGACCGCTGGCTGATCTCTTACGCCGATCTGGTGACGCTGCTGCTCGCGCTTTTTATCGTCATGTACGGCGCGAGCGATTACGAACGGGCGCATAAGATCGCCGAAAGTTTCTCGGCGCAAAACACCGGCGGCAACGGAATTTTACCCGGCAGTGAAGCCGCCACGGACGAACGCGCCAAATTTCAAAAGAATCTGGCGGAAAATCCGGTTTTGATGCAAAAAGCCAAATTCCGGCAAACCAAAGCCGGTTTGGTCGTTTCGCTTTCCGAAGCCGGATTTTTCGCGCCCGGCGAAGCGATGATCAGCCCCGAAGCGCAAAACATCATCAAAACGCTTGCCGAATCGCTGCAAACCAATCAAATGCAGATTCGCGTCGAAGGTCACACCGATTCGACGCCGATCTCGAACGCCAAATTTTCATCGAACTGGGAGCTTTCTACCGCCCGCGCCGCCAATGTTTTGCAGAAACTGGTCGAAAACGCGATCGCGCCCGAACGACTTTCGGCGGCAGGCTACGGCGGTTTTCAGCCCGTAGCCGACAATTCCACGCCCGAGGGTCGCGCCCAAAACCGCCGCGTTGACGTTGTTATTCTCAATCCCTAAAGACTGTAATCTTGAATCAAACCGCATTGATTCCCAACAAAAATGGCGGCTCGCTTTGAACTGACCGCTTTCTTTTCCAGGCGCGTTCGATTTGCTGAGGCGCTGTTTTCCGGGACTGCTGGAAAAACAACTTGAATAAAATTCCTGACAGCCCCTAAAACTAGGCTTCATTTAATTATCGTATTTTCATTCACTGGCATTTCGGGAAGTTTTAAGTCATTAAAAATACAACCGACTAAAATATTTCTGTCAGATCGCCAACGGATCCATCCAATATATTCCTTGTTGTTGTGAAAACCTTTAACATTAGCCCATTCCCCATCTGATTTCAGAAACCTCAATGTGTCGAAAACAATTTCAGAGGAAGAATCAATTACCTTTCCGTCAGGTTTATCGAGAAGTTTTGTTTTATTGCCGTCAATTTTAAGATTAGTCCAAAAATATAGCCAGTAACTCCAATTCGTTTTTGCCCACGTCGAATCATTTTTTAAAACAAATCTTGTTTCTCTTGTCTTTTCATTAATTTCAACTTCATACCAATGCTCCGACTCACCAGTCATTCTGAGAATAACTTTACGCGGTAGATAAGGATTGATTGTCATTCCCGGAACCGCAAATGGCGAAAATAGGTCCTTTTTATTCTTTAAAAAATAATCGTCTTTACTTGGAGTCAGACTAAACTTATACCAAACCGTCCCATTTCTGTCGTATAAAGAAAGTGAATCTGCTTTCAAATATTCATCATCTCTAATAACAGGACAATTTGGTTCTTTATACAAAATATTTCCATGATAACAACCAGTGTCGCGCCATGGCGCTACCAAATCGGTTGCTTTTTCAAATTTTTCTTGGGATGGCGGCAATAGCTCTTCGTTACCTGTAATAGTTTGATTTTGGGCAGAAATTGTAATTTGTAAGATAATGGCAAAGCATAAAGCATCCAAAATCTTTAATAAGAATGACAAGCCATAAATTTTAACTTTCATTTGCCTTATTCCTTTCAACTTTTTTTAGAACCTTCTATCTCAATTCCTTCGAATTGAGAATCTCAACTTTAATGATTTTCAAAAATCACCCTTAAAACACTTTGCCGACCTCTTGATAACTAAATTGAAGCGGCTGAATCATGCCCCAAGAAAACGGTTTAGCCGTTTCGTTTTTTTCGAGGTCGGGGGACTTGCGCTTTGATTTTGAAGGAAAGATTTAACTAAATCAAGACTCAAGAAAAAAAAACCCGATCTTCAAAAGAAATTCGCCGACCGCCACCCGTGTCCAAAAAAAATTTCTAAAGTTATTTTCAAAAAATCCGATAAGACAATTACGAAACGCGAAAGCGGTTTCAATCTTAAATTAAAAAACAAACGACTGATGCAAGGATGCGGACGTCACACCAATAGTTCACGGAGGAACAACACAAATGGCTAATTTTTCTTTAGTAAATAACATCGGATCTTCATCGGCACAAACAAAATTGTCGATGACCAACACCAAACTTAATTCAACTTTGCAACGCCTTTCATCGGGTTTGCGAATCAACAAATCGGGCGACGATGCGGCGGGTTTGGCGATTGCCAACAGCTTCCGCAGCAGCAGCAGCGTTTTGTCACAAGGCGTTCGTAATGCCAATGACGGTCTTTCGACATTGCAAATTATTGACGGCGGCTTGAACACGATTTCCGGTTTGCTTGACCGTGCCGCATCACTTGCTTCACAGTCGGCTTCGGGAACATTCACGGGCGACCGCGACACACTGCAAGCTGAACTTGGCAAAGTCTTTTCTGAAATTGACCGCCAGGCACAGAATGTCGGTTTGGGCGGCGTTGCCGGTTCTGACGAAGGTCGTTTTAATCGCTCGATCAATGTTTTCATCGGCGGCGGAGCAAATGCTTCGGCAACGGGTAACAGTGTCGCGGTTGATCTTTCAAACAGCCGTGTTGACCGTACCGGTTTGAACCTGAACAATGTCAACATCGGTCAGGGAACAGGCAGTGTGACGGGTGCCCAGGATATTTCGGGCGGCATCACGGCGAATGAAACGCTTTCCTTCCAAACGGTTGGAGCCAGCGGTCAGTTGTCGAGCTTCACGGTTTCGATCTCAGCCGGCGCAACTTCGTCGAATGTGCTTGACACCATCAATAACGATGCCAACATTCAAAGCGCCGGAATCAAAGCGTCACTCGACACCAACGGCAAATTGCAGTTGGATTCGGCAAGCTTTTTCGCGGTTTCGTCCGATACGGCTGACGGTGCCGGTCAAACCGGTATCGCCGGTGCCGGTGCGGCGATCGATGATGTCGCGGTGACGGGCGCGGCTAACAAAGTTACCAAAACCATTTCCGCCGGTACGGCAGGCGCCACCCAAACCGTTAGTTTCACGGGCGAACAGATCGGTTATGCGAACACTTCGCAAGACGTTTCCTTCGCTTCGTTTGCGGCGGTCAGTCAAGCCAATGGCGATGCGGTTGCAGCTTCGGTCAACAACGATACCTCGCTTC
>CADEFG010000590.1 GCA_902826505.1 uncultured Acidobacteriota bacterium | reverse complement strand
CCCGCCCCCACAACCGTTGTTTGCGTCGCTTTCGTTCCCCTAAAAACCGGGAACCAAGCTTTCTCGGCGGCTTCCCGTTTTAAGTTGGTGACTTTTATGGTTGTTTTCCCCCCAATGCCCCCCGCGGCCGCCCGCAAAATCGCCGCGTTAAACGTTGGTGATGCCCGCGTGGGCGAGATTAAAATGGGCGCCCTCTTCGGCAACGTGCGCGGGTTCGAGCGGGTCTAAATCCATCGGTTTGCCTTTATTGACCGCGCAAAATCCGCAATGACGCGTGCAGGTGTCGCCGCCGAGCATAAACGTCGCCGTGCGGTCGGTCCAGCATTCAAAGATGTTCGGACACCGCGCTTCCTGGCAAACCGTGTGCAGATTCAAGCCTTTGATCAAATCTAAAACCTTGTTCTGATTCGTCGGGTCGCCGATCTTGATACGCAGCCAATCGGGTTTCTTGAGGCGTTCGGTTTTCTTTTTGGAAATAAACTTCTGGATTAAAACTTTTTCTTCGATCATAAAATTAACTCTTATTTTATCATTTTCGCGACGATCAAAAAAGTAACGGAAATTATTTATCGTCACAAAGAATCTTTCAACATAAATATTTCGCCAAGCGCCGATTTAACTTTTTACGAAGCTAAATCACGCAGTTCGCGGACGATTTTCGGCAGCGCCTCCAATACAAAATCTATTTCCGGTTCGGTATTATAACGCCCGAGCGAAAAACGAATCGCGCCCATCGCCGCCCGATACGGGACATTCATCGCCTGCAGCACGGCAGATGCGACGTGGTTTTCAGCGTTGCATGCCGAACCGGTCGAAACGCAAACCTCCAAATCGTTGAGCCGCGCCAGAATCGCTTCACCGTTCGTGTCTTCGAACGAAATACTCGACGTGTTCGGCAAACGAACGGCATAATCGCCGCTGCCGTTCAAACGAGAATTTGGAATTTTTTTCAAAATTTCGGTTTCGAGCCTGTTTCTTAACGCAAAAATCTCGTCAACGGCAGAAAACTCCGCCGCCAGCTCCGCCGCTTGACCGAGCGCGGCGATCTGATGAACGGCTTCGGTTCCCGCGCGGCGCGCGCCTTCTTGTCCGCCGCCGGTCAAAAACGAAGGAAGCTTGAGGTCTTCGCGGATGTAAAGAGCGCCGATGCCTTTCGGCGCGTGGAATTTATGACCCGACAGCGAAAACAGATCGATCGCCGTATTCTTTAAGTTAACGGGAACTTTCCCGACCGCGTTGACGCCGTCGACGTGAAACCAGGCGCCGGAATTCGCCTTGACGATCTCGGCAATTTCGGCGACCGGAAATAAAATCCCGGTTTCGTTATTGGCGAGCATCACCGAAACGAGCGCCGTCTCGCGGCGCAGCGAATTTTTCAGCTCGTGCAGATCCAAAAAACCGTTTTCATCAACTTCGAGCCACGTTACTTCGTAGTTTGCCTCTAACTTTTCGCAAAGTTTCCGGACGGCTTCGTGTTCAACGCGGGTCGTGATGAGGTGTTTTTTTTCGGGATTGGCTTCGAGAGTTCCCAGGATCGCCCAATTATCCGATTCCGTCCCGCCGGACGTAAAAATTATTTCGTTCGCCGCGCGCGCGCCGATCAGCGAGGCAACCTGTTCGCGCCCGTTTTCAACTATTTTTCGGGCTTCGCGTCCGAAAGCGTGCGCCGATGAAGGATTGCCGTAATTTGAAGTCAAAACGGCTTGCAGCGTGGCAAAAACTTCGGGCGCGGGCGGCGTCGTTGCGTTATTATCTAAATAAATCATTTTGACATTAATAATTGATAGCCGATAATTAAAAGTTAGTTTATTATCAATTATCAATTTATATTTATCAATTAGTTTCAGACGTGAAATCATTTCTTAAAATTACGGAAGCAACGGGCGAAAGTTGGGAACTCGAACTGACGCCAACCACGGTTTACACCATCGGCAGGGCAAAAGAGAACGACATCGTTTTAAACGACCGGCGCGTTTCGCGGCATCACGCTCAGATTGCCGCCGACAATGGCAACTTTAAGGTTATTGACGGTTATTATGCGGGCGGCGAGCTCAAACGAAGCGTCAACCGTGTTTTTGTCAACGGCATTCCCTATCTCGAAAAAGTTCTCGAACAGGGCGATCTGGTGATGATCGGTGAAAGCCGTCTCGTTTTTGACATCATCGCCGATCAACCGCCAGCCAATGAGTCGCCCGTCAAGGAAAAGGTTCCGACCGGCGTCAATTTCGACGATCAGCCGCTCGGACATACGCAACTTTTGATCTCGGCAAACGAAATTATCGGCAAGCATTCGAGTCTTTCGATGGAAGCGGAATTTGTTTCGCCCGCCGAAATCAAAGACCTGCGCCGCAAAGCACAAATTCTCGAAATGCTCTACGATATGAGCAAAACACTTGGCACGGTTTTTGACTTGAAAGAAATTTTTGTCCGGGCAACCGATCTGATCTTTCGCGGAACGCCGTCGGAAAGAGTTGTCGCGCTGCTCGCGGACGAAACGATCGACGGGAAAATTCTTGATTACAGCCTTTTTCCGATCGCCGTTAAGGCACGCGACGAGAATCTTGAAAAAGTCACCGAGAAATTGACGATTTCGCGGACGATCACGCAAAAGGTGATGCGTGAAAAAGTCGCACTGCTTTCGCAGGACGCGAAAACCGACGCGCAGTTTTCCGGCGCGGATTCGATCGTTTCGCAGGGCGTCCGGTCAACGATCTGTGCGCCTTTGATAACCGAATCGAATGTTCACGGCGTTGTTTATGCCGACCGGCTTGACCCGTTTGCGACCTTTTCTTCCGATGATCTCGAATTAATCAGCGCGGTCGCCGCCCAAACCGCGGTTGCCGTCGAAACGATCAAGGCGCATAAACGGCTCGCCCGCGAAGAAGTCGCGCGCGCAAACTACAGCCGTTTTATGCCTGAATATGTGGTAAAACAGTTGCTCGAAAAGCCCGATTCGTTTAGACTAGGTGGCGTAAATCAGAAGATTACGGTGCTTTTCGCCGACATTCGTGGTTTTACGACGCTTTCGGAAAAAGAAAACCCGGAAAAGGTCGTTGGTCTTTTGAACAAGTATTTTACGGCGATGAGCGAGATTATTTTCGCTTACGGTGGAACGCTCGACAAATACATCGGCGACGGTTTGATGGCGATCTTCGGCGCACCGACGGCTTCGCCCGAAGATTCCAAGAACGCTTTGAAAACAGCCGTCGCGATGCAGAAACGGCTCGACAAACTGAACGAAGAACTACGGCTCGAAGGATTCAGCACGGTCGAGATCGGCATCGGTCTTCACACCGGAGTTGCGACGATCGGCTATATCGGTTCGGAGCAAAGAAGCGAATACACGGCGATCGGCGATTCGGTCAATGTTGCTTCGCGGCTCGAAAAAAACGCGCGCGGCGGACAGATTTTGATAAGCGATGCGACGGCGGCGGAATGCGAGAATTTGGTAACGCTCATTCCGCACGAACCTTTAACCGTAAAAAATCGCTTGCAACCTGTCTTGCTTTTTGAGGTAAAATGGAATTAAGCGACAATTAATAATCTGCAAAGATAAATTCTTAAAGGTCGCTTAAGTCATGAAAAAATCAGGTTGGAAATATTCAGAGTTTGGAAAAATCCCTTCTGTTATGAAAATTTCGTCACTCAAAAAACTTGTAACCGATTTGATGGCGATTGATTTAGGAACCGCCAG
>CADEFG010000589.1 GCA_902826505.1 uncultured Acidobacteriota bacterium | reverse complement strand
TTACGATGAAAGCGGAGAGGCTTGCCTGATTCAAATGTCGGGTCGCTATTCCGACACTTTAAAACTTTCCGAAGAGTTAATTCCGCAAAGCGTGCGCGGACGCGAGTTAGAGCCGCCAAAAAGCACGCAGCCTGCCACAAACTGTTGTTCCGCTTCCGTTTACGAATACGAAAAAGTAAGAATGCACGTTTCTCTCAGCGGCAGCAGCGCAAATCTCAAATTTATCTTCAAAGGAAGAGAATGTAAGGAAAAATCGGCGACTTCGAAAAGTATATTTCCGGTCAATGGCAATTATTTTATATCAAATAGTCCGGCTCAGATTTTGCCCGTCCAAGTGCCGAAAATCAAAGAAACGATCGAGCGCGACTATTACGCTAAATACGAAACCACACAGCCGGCTCAAATAACATTTCTGCCCGTTCCTGAACTGACACCCGAAGCCATCGCCGAATTTACTCCGGGTGAGATGGTCGTTCATGTTATATTGACCGCCGATGGTGAGATCAAAAATCCGGTTTTTAGCGGTTATTTAAAAAAAGGAATGGGTGATCGTGTTAGCGTTGCAGTGAGAAAAATAAAATTCACTCCGGCAATACTCGATGATCGTCCGGTTTCACAAAGAGTGACGCTTAAATACGGAATTAAGAAATGCGCTGACGGAAAGATTTGCACATATGCCTTTGAATTCGTTGAGTGAAAAAATGAGTGATGATTATCATTATATTTTTCAATTAACAAAATTGTCCTTAGCGGTAAATTTCGACTACGATTTCGCCATTTTCCGCAACAAAACCGCGATACATTCCTTCGGAATTGAACGGCAGAACGATATTTCCCGTTGAATCGACGGCGATCAGACCGCCTTCGCCGCCGATTTCGGCTAATTGCGTGATGGTTTCGCTTGCCGCTTGTTCCAAAGACAGATTTTTATATTTCATCCGCGCCGCGACGTCATAAGCTGAGACGCCGCGCATAAAAAATTCGCCATGTCCGGTGCAGGAAACGGCGCAGGTTTGGTTGTCGGCATAAATTCCCGCGCCGACAAGCGGCGTGTCGCCGATGCGTCCGAATTTTTTATTGGTCATTCCGCCCGTCGAAGTCGCGGCGGCGACATTTCCCGCCGCATCGCAGGCGACCGCGCCGACCGTTCCCATCGGTTTTTGGCTTTTGGTTTTTGGTTTTTGGTTTTCATTTTCCGCCGCGTGGTCAAGCTGAATGCGTCCGGCTTCGATCGCCTTTAGAAGCTGGCGATAGCGATGTTCGGTGAAAAAATATTCGTCCGATTCAAATTCGACGCGGCATTCGTGAGCAAATTCGTTCGCGCCTTCGCCCGCCAGCAAAACGTGTTCGGTTTTTTCCATCACGAGCCGCGCCAGCTTGATCGGATTTTTGACATTTTGGACAAACGCGACCGCCCCGGCTTTCAGATTTTTGCCGTTCATGATCGAAGCGTCGAGTTCGTTTTTACCTTCGTGCGTAAAAACCGAACCTTTTCCGGCGTTAAAAAGCGGAAAGTTTTCAAGCTCGACGACCGCCGCTTCGACCGCATTGAGCGCCGAGCCGTTTTGTTGCAAAATGCGCCAACCCATCTGCAAGGCGTTTTGTAAACCGTTTTGATATTCTTTTTCGAGCGCGGCGGTCATTTCGGATTTGTGAATCGTTCCCGCGCCGCCGTGAATTGCCAATGCTATTTTGTTCATAAAAAATGGTTTTTGGTTTTTGGTTTTTGGTCTTTGACTTCTAAAACCACCACCCGAAAACCAAAAACCACATTAAAATTTCAAATTTCGAAGCCTCAGTGCATTTAGAATAACCGATACGGAACTGAAAGTCATCGCCGCCGAAGCAATCATCGGGCTCAGCAAAATTCCGAAAACGGGAAACAGGACACCGGCGGCGAGCGGCACGCCCAAAAGATTGTAAACAAAAGCGAAGAATAGATTTTGACGAATGTTTTTCATCGTCGCGCGGCTTAAATTCCGCGCTTTCAGGATGCCGGTGAGATCGCCTTTAAGAAGCGTGATGTCCGCCGATTCGATGGCAATGTCGGTGCCGCTCGAAAACGCCAGCCCGACATCGGCTTGGGCGAGCGCCGGCGCATCGTTGACGCCGTCGCCGGCAAACGCGACCGTTTTTCCCGCCGCTTGCAGCGCTTTGACCTTTTCGGCTTTTTGCGCGGGCAGAACTTCCGCAAAAAACTTGTCGATATTGAGTTTTTGGGCGACAAATCCGGCAGTTTTCGCATTATCGCCGGTCATCATCACGACTTCGATCTTGTTTCGCCGAAGCTCGGCGATCGCGCCCGCCGCCGAATCTTTTATTCGATCGGCGATCCCGAGAAAACCGAGGCTTTCGCCGTCAACCCAAACTTCGACCACCGTTTGTCCCTGATCCGACAGTTCGTCGATCTTTTGGTTCTTGGCTTTTGGCTTTTGGACTTTGACGGATTTTCCACCTATTTTCCCCGAAATCCCGACGCCGGTTTCCGATTCAAAATCCGTTACCTCGGAAAGCGCAATATTTCTCTCCCGAGCCGCGTTGACGATCGCATCCGCGAGCGGATGTTCGCTCGATTTTTCGAGCGAAGCGGCATATTTTAATAGCTCAGTTTCCAAAACTTGTATGCTTTCCGCCAAATTTTCTTCTTTGTCATTCGTAGTCCGTAATTCGTCATTCGTCATGATGCTTTGCAAAACGGGTTTACCTTCGGTCAGCGTCCCGGTTTTATCAACCACGACGACGTTTACTTTTTCGAGCGTTTCCAACGCCTCGGCTTTTTTTACCAGGACACCGTTTTTCGCGCCTTTGCCGGTGCCGACCATGATCGACATCGGCGTCGCCAACCCGAGTGCGCACGGGCAGGCGATGATCAAAACCGAAACCGCCGCGACGATCGCGTAACTCAAACTTCCGAAAATCATCCAGACAATAAAGGCAACGATCGCGACCAGCACGACAGCGGGCACAAAATAAGCCGAGACGACATCTGCCAATCTTTGGATCGGCGCGCGGCTGCGCTGGGCTTCGCCGACCAATTTGACGATATTGGCGAGCAAAGTTTCGCTGCCGACCTTTTCGGCTTTCATCAAAAATGTCCGGTTTCCGTTGATCGTGCCGCCGATCACTTTCGCGCCTGCCGATTTCTCGACCGGCAGCGGTTCGCCCGTCACCATCGATTCGTCAACCGAAGTTTCGCCTTCCAGAATCACGCCGTCGGTCGGAATCTTTTCATTTGCTTTGACCCGCAGGCGAGCGCCGGTCTGCACATCTTCGAGCGCAATTTCCGCTTCGCTGCCGTCATCGAATAAAACAATCGCGGTTTTCGGCGCGAGCCCGAGAAGCTCTTTGATCGCCGAAGAAGTTTGCGAACGCGCTTTTAATTCAAGCACTTGCCCGAGCAGAACGAGCGTCGTGATGACCGCCGCCGATTCAAAATAAACCGGAATTGTGCCGGAATGACGGTCAATCAGCGAAGCCGGAAAAATTTCGGGAAAAAGGAGCGCAAAAATACTGAACAAAAACGCCGCGCCCGTTCCGATCGCGATCAGCGTGAACATATTCGGACTCGCATTTTTGAACGATTGCGCAGCGCGGACGAAAAACGGAAAGCCTCCCCAGAGCACGACCGGCACCGAAAGGGCAAATTGAATCCAAAGCGACGTCTTCGGCGATAAAAAGGCGTGAAAATCGGGCAGCATTTCCG
>CADEFG010000588.1 GCA_902826505.1 uncultured Acidobacteriota bacterium | reverse complement strand
AGAAAAAAATAACAAAAAACAAAATAAATCAACAGTTGCGGATAATAGCGGAAAATGGAAACTCAAACTAAATTCGGAAAAGGCAGGCGGAGCGTTCACTTTAACGGTTAAAGGCGAAAATACGATTGAGATTAAAAATGTTCTGGTCGGCGAAGTTTGGCTTTGTTCGGGACAATCGAATATGGAATGGACGGTCGGGCAATCGATGAACGCCGCAGAGGAATCGGCACAATCGGACAATCCGAATATTCGACACATCAAAATCTCCAAAGCTATCAATACCGTTCCGCAAAGTGATTTCAGTGAAGGCGTTTGGAAAATCAGCAATCCGACCAATACCGGTGATTTTACAGGCATCGGTTATTTTTTTGCCCGCGATTTATACAGGCAATTGAAAGTCCCGATCGGTTTAATCAACGCTTCGTGGGGCGGAACGAATATCGAAACCTGGATCAGCCGCGAAGGTTTTGAATCGAGCCCGGAATTCAAAGAAATGATTGCTAGGATGCCGAAAGTCGATCTCGATTCGCTCGCTAAACGCAAAGTCGAGCTTTTGAAGAAACAAGTTGAAAAGATCCAAGGCGTGAAGCTCGATACGTTCGACGGCGAGGCTTTCAAAACCATTACTTTTGACGATTCGAAATTGCCGGTGATGATATTGCCCAAACTTTGGGAAACGCAAAGTTTGGGCGAACTCGACGGTGTTGTCTGGCTGCGGAAAATTATCATTTTAACAGCCGAACAAAGTCGAAAGAGCGCGATTCTCGAACTCGCCAAAATTGACGACAACGACATCACCTACGTCAACGGCACGGAAATCGGCAAAACGAATCAATGGGATGCATCCCGCAAATATAAAATTCCAAGTGGCGTTTTGCGTGAAGGCAAAAATCTGATAGTCGTCAAAATCACTGACACCGGCGGTGGCGGCGGAATTTACGGCGACGCAGCGGACTTAAAACTCCTATTCGCAGACGAAAACATTCCGCTCGCGGGAAATTGGAAATTTCAAGTTGAAAGCGTATCGAGCCGAACGAACGAAAATTCACTACCGTCGCTCGCCTATCATGCGATGATAAATCCGCTGATTCCTTATTCATTTCGCGGCGTTCTGTGGTATCAGGGCGAATCGAATGCAGGCAGAGCATTTCAATATCGCAAGGCGTTTCCGTTACTCATAAACGATTGGCGAAAAAAATGGAACCGCGAATTTCCTTTTTATTTCGTCCAGCTTGCGACCTTTAAAACAGAAGGAAATTCCAATCAAGGCAGCGGTTGGGCGGAACTCCGCGAGGCTCAAACGCTTACCCTGAGCCTGCCGAATACCGCAATGGCGGTTACCACCGACATCGGAAATCCGAACGATATCCACCCGACCAATAAACAGGAAGTCGGCAAAAGATTGGCGGCAATCGCTTTAAACCGAATTTATCAAAAACGAATGATTGACAGCGGACCGGCTTTCAAATCAATGAAAATCGTCGGAAATCAAATCATCGTTTCGTTTGAAAACATCGGCGGCGGTTTGACGTCAAATGATAAAAACAACCTCGTTAAAGGCTTTGAAATCGCCGGCGAAGATCACATTTTCTACGAAGCGATTGCGAAAATCGAAGGTGAAACCGTCGTGATTTCAAGCGAAAAAATTTCGTCACCGCTTGCCGTTCGTTTCGGCTGGATCGGCGATGCGTCGGCAAGTAATCTGTTCAATAAAGAAGGGTTTCCGGCTTTGCCGTTCAGAACCGATGATTGGAAAACCGTTACGAAGGACGCAAAATATCAGATTATTGATTTGGGCAATTAACAAAGCGTCGGACAACCTTGAAGGTAACTGGACTTTTCATCTCAACCCTAAAGCCTTTAAATATCCATCGTTTATCCGGCAGTTTTCAAATTTGATGTTCTCAAGATAGATCCTGAAAATGTTTTCAACATTCCGTTTCGCCGACCAGTTGGCTCGTCATCGCGTAAATCTGCATCGGTGAAGCGGCTTCCTTGAATTCAAACATATTGCCTTCGAGAAGCAGCCAATTGCCGAAACCGATACCTTTCAACTGCAATGCTTTACCGTTAGGCGCAATAAAATCTCTGCCCTTTTTGGAAACAAATTTCGTGGTTGCGTTCGCGGTGATGACCGTCAGCAAAAAGATCAATAATAATTTTATAAATCGCATTATTTTTTCAATTCCATTTCGACCAAGATCGGAAAATGATCCGACGGAAACCGCAAATTTATCGAATCGCTCAAAATCGCGTATTTTTTGACGCGAAAGCGCTTGGAATGATCAACGAAAATGTAATCAATCAGCCGCGTGACGGGTTCGTTATAATTAAAACCGTTAAAACTACCGTACGGTCCGAACGGTTTTTGTTCCGATGCTTCGCGGGTGTCGGTCATGATCTTTTTGAGATTGATTATGCGCTCGGTTTCCGGTTCGGAATTGAAATCGCCGGTAAAAATCAAGGGGTGATTTTTCTTATTAACTTCCTTGATTTTAGCCAAAATCATCTCGATACCTTTTGTTCTCGCTACTTCGCCGATATGGTCTAAATGCGTGTTGAAAACCCAAAAAGTCTTCTTCGTTTTCAACTCCTTGAAAAGCCCCAATGTGCAGATTCGCGGATATGCCGAATCCCAGCTTTTAGAAGGTTTGTCGGGCGTTTCGGAAAGCCAGAATGTTTGTACATTTGAAACTTTGAAGCGGTCGTTTTTATAAAAAATCGCCGACGCTTCGCCTTTGCCTTTGCCGTCGCGTCCGATTCCGATATGCGAATATTCGGGTAACATCACTGTTAAATCAGTAATTTGACTGGGCGTGGCTTCTTGAACACCCCAAATGTCGGGCTCATAAAATTTGATTTGCGAAACAAAAAAATCCTTGCGTTTGCCCCAAGCGTTTTCGCCGTCCGAAGCCACGTCAAGACGAATATTATAAGTCATCACTTTCAAACTTTGCGCATACACAGGGTGCGTAATGAACAGCAGAAAAACAAGATATAAACTTAATTTTTTCATACCGATATTATAGTCTAAATTATTTTGTTCCTATAACTTCGCGTAAACTAAAAAACAGTCAAAGCAACCTTTAACCGGATCTGTCTTGATAATTAAATTTTCGATTTCGCGATTTATGGCAGTCTGCTGACAACAAAATAAACCGCAGAGCCGAAACCTTCAAATGCGGCAAATCTGGGCGGGACGACGTTAGTTTGAAAAGTTTCCAAATCCACTCCCTTAAAACCCGTTCCGACCGATATTGACACGGGAATAATCATTTCAAAACTAAACAATCTTACAAATTTCGTTTTCATTTTGTATCTCCTTATTTATTGTTTTTTTGAGCGAGATACCCGGTCTTTTGTAAATCGAATATTATGAATTGTCGACAAACTTACAAATACAGTGTCAAGATTAGAGAAGAAAAGACCTTGCAAAACGATTCGCGTAAGGATTTTCGGCGGTTATATGAAATCACCCGGGTAAATAAATACTTTAAGATTGAATTCGTTTCAATTGTAAATTTCGATTATTATCAAAACGCATTCCCAGTGAAAATGAATTTATATTGAGGATTTTTGTTATGCGTCCTTTCGATATAATGATTGACAGTAAGAAAAACTCCATTATTATTCTGATAAAAAAACATCAAATTATGATAGTTGTCAAATAATTATTCTACTATGCTAGGAAAAGTTTTAAGTGTGAT
>CADEFG010000587.1 GCA_902826505.1 uncultured Acidobacteriota bacterium | reverse complement strand
CGGAAATTTGGTGGCTTCACAAACCGTTGACCGCCACGGTGTTAAAAGCTAAAGGAACTGAAGAATCATGAAAAAAGTGACGGTTTACATTTTTTTGTTCATTATCGGTTTGGTCTTTTCAATTCAAACGACGCGCATTAGAAAACGTATTTTTTGAACACATTTTAAATCAAAGACAGTTTATTTCGGTTATTTCGCGCCCGACAGCTTTCAAATTTGCCTTTTCACGCCTAATCGTTCATCATACTCGTTTGTCTTTGACGGCAGATTTACGACTATGATTACTACAGAAAAAATTCGCAACATCGCAATTATCGCGCACGTTGACCACGGCAAAACGACTCTGGTTGACGCGATGCTCCAACAATCCCATGTCTATCGTGACAATGAAACAATCGTCGAACGCGTGATGGATTCGATGGATCTCGAACGGGAACGCGGCATCACGATCATGGCGAAAAACACGTCGGTACATTACGGCGATTACAAGATCAACATTGTCGATACACCCGGTCACGCCGATTTCGGCGGCGAAGTCGAACGCGTTTTGAAGATGGTTGACGGCATCGTGCTGCTCGTTGACGCGGCGGAAGGCTGTTTGCCGCAAACGCGTTTTGTTTTGCGGAAAGCGCTCGAACTCGGTCTTCCGGCAATCGCACTGGTCAATAAGATCGACCGGCAAGACGCGCGACCCGAAGAAGTCTTGGACGAAATTTACGACCTTTTTATCGATCTCGGCGCGGACGACGAGCAGATCGATTTTCCGGTGCTTTATTCGATCTCGCGCGACGGCGTGGCGAAAAAAAACCTCGCCGACGAGTCGAAAACCCTGGTTCCGCTTTTCGACCAAATCATCGAAAGCGTTCCCGCGCCCAAGGCGTTGCGCGACGATACTTTGCAATTACTGGTCGCCAATATCGACTATAACGCGTTTGTCGGACGACTCGCGATCGGCAGAATTTATTCGGGCGAGATCGCCAAAAATCAGGAAGTAATCGTTGCCAAGCGCGACGGCACGACGCAGAAAACACGCGTCAAAGAGCTTTATATTTTTGAAGGTTTGGAGCGCCAGGTCACCGACAAAGCCGGCGTCGGCGAAATCGTCGCATTGGCGGGATTTGACGACATCAACATCGGCGAAACGATCACATTGGTTGATAACCCGCGACCGCTTCCGCTCATTAACGTTGACGAACCGACGATTTCGATGATCTTCGGCGTCAATAATTCGCCGTTTTCGGGCATCGACGGAAAATTCGTGACTTCGCGGCAGATCAAAGACCGGCTTGAAAAAGAACTTCTCGGAAACGTCGCGCTGCGCGTTGCGGAAACCGATTCGCCCGATCAATTCAAGGTTTCGGGACGCGGCGAGCTGCAATTATCGATCCTCATCGAAATGATGCGGCGCGAAGGTTATGAGCTGCAAGTTTCGAAACCCGAAGTCATCACGAAAAAAGACGAAAAAACCGGTGAGCTGCAAGAACCGCTCGAACAGGTCGTGATCGACGTGCCCGAAGAATTTATCGGCGTCGTCACCGAAGCGCTCGGACGCCGCAAAGGTCAGATGACGAAAATGATCAACAACGGTTCGGGACGCGTCCGGCTCGAATACGAAATTCCGTCGCGCGGGCTGATCGGTTTTCGCGGCGAATTTCTGACCGAAACAAAAGGCACGGGACTTTTGAACACGCTTTTTCTAAGGTTCGATAAATGGCAGGGCGAGATGAAAGGACGCGGCACGGGTTCGCTCGTTTCCGACCGGATGGGCGAAGCGACGACCTACGCGCTTTACGCTTTGCAGGAACGCGGCGCGCTTTTTATCAAACCGCAGACAAAGGTTTACGAAGGAATGCTCGTCGGCGAAAATGCCCGCGCCGTCGATCTCGATGTCAACGCGATCAAAGAGAAAAAACTCTCGAATATGCGGACGACCTCGACCGACGAAGCGATGCGGCTCGTTCCCGTCAGAGAAATGTCGCTCGAAAGAGCTTTGGAATTCATCGCCGACGACGAGCTGATCGAAGTCACGCCGAAATCAATTCGCCTGCGCAAACGAGTATTGAAAGCGAACGAACGACCGAAGAAATAAATTCGTCGATTGTTGAATCGAAAAGCGTGAACAAAAAATAACTTGTTCACGCTTTTTTAATTGTTTGAAAAATCGTCGGTGTCGAGAATTTCCCTGACCTTTCGCATCAGCAGATCGATCGAGAAGGGTTTTTGCAGAAAATTTGTTTCGTCGTTTTTGATCCCGTTGCGGACGACCATATCATCGGTGTAGCCCGAAGTAAACAAAACTTTTAATTGCGGGCTCTGACCGGCTAATTTTTGCCAGAGCTCGCGCCCGTTCATCTGCGGCATGACGACATCGGTCAACAGCAAATCGATCTGCAAATTTTCTTTTTCGCAGATTTCGAGCGCCTCGGCGCCGCCCGCGGCTTCAATCACCCGGTAACCGCAAGATTCGAGAATTTCCCGGCTGAGAGTGCGGACGATTTCTTCATCTTCGACCAGCAAGATCGTTTCCGCGCCGTATTTTGAATTTTCTTTTGACGATTCTTCCCTTGATCTTTCGGCAAGTTCTTTGGCGAAAGGCAGAAAGATCTTGAAAATCGTTCCCTTTCCGGGTTTGCTTTCAACGGTGATGTAACCATCGGATTGTTTGATAAAACCGTAAACGGTCGCGAGTCCGAGCCCGGTTCCTTTGCCGATTTCTTTGGTCGTAAAAAACGGTTCAAAAATCTGGCGCAGCGTTTCTTCGCTCATTCCGATTCCGGTGTCGCGCACCGATAACATCACATATTCGCCGGCTTTTCCGCCAAAAGTTTCTTTTGCAAGCTGTTCGCCGAACCGGACATTTTTTGTTTCAATCGTCAGTTCGCCGCCGGTCGGCATCGCATCGCGGGCGTTGACAACAAGATTGACGATCACCTGTGAAAGCTGTCCGTGGTCAACCGCGACCGGTTTGAGCGCGGAATCCAAAATCTTGACGAGCGAAATATCCTCGCCGATCAGCCGTTCGAGCAAATTGCTGATGTCGGAAACCGTCTGGTTGATGCTCAAAATAACGGGTTTCAGAATTTGTTTGCGGCTAAAAGCAAGCAGTTGTTGCGTCAGAGAAGACGAGCGTTCACCGGCTTTTTTGATCTCGACGATATTTTGGCGCAGCGGATTTGATTCGTCGATCCGGCTCAGAATCAAATCGCTGTAACCGTTAATGACCGTCAGCATATTGTTGAAATCGTGGGCGATGCCGCCCGCCAGTCTGCCGACCGATTCGAGTTTTTGCGATTGAAGTAATTGCTCTTCGCTTTGCCGCAAGGCTTCTTCCGCCGCCTGCATCAAATGGCGGTGCGTGACATCGCGGGCGATATTTTCAATCCCCGTCTGATTGTTGTGGAAGTTCTGCGGACGACTGCTGATTTCCAAAAATACGGTTCGCCCGTCTTTACCAATGATTTTAACTTCATTGACGGAAGTCGGATTCTGAGTATTTTGCGGGTCGAGCAATTGCGTCACGTAATTGCGATTTTCGGGCGCAAGAATGTCGGCGAAATTCGAATCCAAAATCTTTGCACGCGAAAAACCGGTAATTTTTTCGACAGCACGATTAACGGCGGTAAAATTCCCGGCGGAATCGAGCGTAAAAATACAATCGTTGGCATTTTCCACCAGTTCGTCATAGCGTTTGCCGGAAGCGATCCGCGCC
>CADEFG010000586.1 GCA_902826505.1 uncultured Acidobacteriota bacterium | reverse complement strand
TGACGGCTCGTATTCGTTCGAGGTTCAAAATCCCGAAACGCTTGTCAAATATCGCCACACGATCAAAACCGAGGAGATCTGATGAAACCCGTCTATCAGGAAATTATCGACCGGGGCGTCGGCGACTGCTTCAGCGCGGCGCTCGCTTCCCTTTTGGAGCTGCCGATCGAAGCCGTCCCGAAATTCCGTCGCGATCACGGACGCGAGATGATGACCGAAGCCCGTCGCTGGCTTGCCGAAAAATTCGGGTTGTCGATCATCACGATCCAGATGGAAGATTGGGACGATGATCCGATCGGCAAGGATATTCGGCTGATCGGTGCCTTTGCCGGAACGCCGTGTCTCGCAGGCGGAACATCGCCGAATCTGCCCGATACGCTGCATTGCGTCGTCGGTAAATTAGACGAGTACGGTATGAACTTCGAGCTGACGCACGATCCGAATCCTTCCGGGCTGGGCATCGCCGGTCGCCCGAAACACCTTTATTTTATCGTGCCACTCAGACCCGAAAAACACTTATTTGCGCACAAATCATAAATTTATTTTTGTCATCATCTTGATGAAATTCGACTGAGGAGCAAATTATGAAAAAAACTTTTCTTTTACTGTTCGCCGTCGCGGTCATCGCCTTCGGGCTGCTCGCCGGTCTGGCGACCGAAACCAGCCGCGGACCGGATGTGTCCGCCGGTCAAACCGATCGCCGGACAGCAACCGCCCCGGCGGCTGAAGTTGTCGCGGTCGCCCGTACCGGTGCGGAAGCAGCAAAAACCGCTTTTAATACAAAAATTTCGCCCTTTGATGCAAATTATCCCGGCTTGAAACCCGAATTTGCACGCGAATCGAGAATTTCAGACAGTTCGCGGGAGATTATCGAAACGGATGTTAAATACCGGGTTCAGATGTCACCGCCGAAGCTAACAAATTACGCAGCGCCTGAAATTGCCGTTTTTGGCGGGTTCGGTCCGGGAAACAACGCCCGCGCCAAAATCTAGTCATTGGCGCATCCGGCGGTTTTTCAAGAATGTAAAAAAGCCGTTTCAAATCACCCGGTCTGAACGGCTTTTAATTTTTCAAGGATAAATATGAACGATTATTTGATTGTAATTTTGATTGTTTTAGGCGCGGTACCAATTGCCGTGCTCGGCTTTATTCGTCACCGCAACCGCGTTCGAACCGATTACCGCTATTTAAATATGCAGCGGATCGAAGCGGTCGCCGGCAAAGTAGCTTACACGACGCCCGGCGGTCGCGAGGTTTTTACGTCGCTCAAGCTCGACCCGAAAATGCTCGTCTGCCTCGATCTTGCCTGGAAGCTCAAGGACGCCGCGCTCAAAGCGAACGGTTACCCGCCGGAGAATTTCGCGCCCGGAAAGGTTTTCGTTCTGCCGTCGATCCGCGAAGTCGATGCCGGAGGTAATTATTCGCCCGCCTTTCAGACCTGGATCGATCCGTCAAACAGTTATTACAACTCCGATTGGGATCAGCTGAAGGGTTGGAAACCATCGTTCTGGAAAAGACTGCTCGGGCATAAACCGACGCATTATATTTTGGCGGCGGAGTGGGTCGTCGACCTTGACCAGAACACGACGGCGGTCGCCGAATACAAGCGCGACTGGACGAACTGCCGGAACGCCGTTTTCCACGGCGACGAGCACTGCGCGCTCAAACGGCTCGATCCCGACAGATTTTATCTGACTGCCGATCATTCGGAAACCGGCGGGCACCCCATTCTTTTTTGCGACCAATACAACGAGCCGGTGGTTTTATGAAATTACTGATCTTGACGCCCGTGGTGATCGGATTTGTGTTCTTATTCATCGCTTTAATTTCAAGGTACGTTTCGGGGAAATAAACCCGATATTTTAGAGAGTTCTTTATGAGCAATATTCACGAACAGATCGACCGCTTCGCTTCGCTTTCCCCGCGCCGGAAGGTCGTCATCGCGGCAACCGTACTGCTGATCATCGCCGTTCTCTTTGCCGCCGTTTTCTGGCTCGGGACGCAGCAGGGTCAGGAATGGTCGGACTCGAAATACCTGCGCGAGCGCGACGAGCGGATGAAGGTCATCGCCGGACACGAGGAGCAGGCAAAACGGCATGTCGAAAACGAAAAACAACTGGCAGCCGAAAACGCCCTGCTGCGCAAGCAAACGGAAGCGGCAGACGAAATTCTAACAGGGAACGACGACAAGCTCAAGGGCGATACGAAAAAATTTACCGAACTTTTGGAGAAACGTAATGAAAAACTTAAAACTATTGATGCCGATAATGATTTTGACAGTCAGCTGTGCGGTTTATGTGCCGATTCTCAAAGCGCAGGATTCCGGCTCAGTGACGATCTCTGCGGAAGATGTCAAACAGATCCGCCGGATCGTCGTTGAACGCGATTATTTCAAAGCGGCTTTTGAAGAATCCGAAAATCAGAAGAATCTCTGGCGCAAATCGTCCGCCGATTGGAAGGCGCTTTACGAGTCGGAAAAGGCGCGCGCCGACGGCGTCCAGGAATCGCGGATCGCCGAGCTGCGCCGCGCCAACGACGAGCTGACAAAAGCCAATTCCTTTTACAAACAGCAAGCCGCGGACGATCGGCAGAAACTCGGCGAACAGGAATTCACGATCCGTAAATTAAAGAGCGAGCGCAAATGGTATTTTGCCGCCGGTTTCGGAACGGGTTTTGCCGCCGGCGGTTATTTAGGTTACCGGTTCGGCGGACGTTTCCGGTTTTAATAATTTTCACTTTTTAGAAAATTTTCACTTACCCCGATGGACTTCCTAAATACAATCTCAAAATCCGAGATCGTCGGCATCATCTCGATGATCGTCACCGCGCTCCTCTTCATTGCCGGCGCGATCGAAAAACTGTTCGATAAAAAATACGTCGGCACCTGGTTCTGCGCGAAGCTGTGGCAGCTGATTCGCTTTTTCTGGAAATGGTTCATGACGCCGTTCCGCCCGGTCGTCGAACGGCTCAAACGCAACGAGCAGCTTGAAGAAATAAAAAATTCGCTCGACATCATTCAAAAGGAAGTGACCCCGAACGGCGGCGGTTCGATCAAGGATATTGTCGGGCAATTAAAAGAGCAGAACGAAGAATTAAAGCAGCAGGGTAACGAGCGATGGCACGTCATGATGGGAGTTTACGATTTCACGAAGGAGCTTTCCGTCCGGATGGATATCGCCGACGAATCCGCCAACCGGATGTCGTTCAAGCTCGACAAGGACAAATCCTGCATTTACGTCAGTGAAAATTTTCTGCGCTTTTTCGGCTATACTCCGAACGACGTGCTCGGTTCGACCTGGGAATTCTGCCTTTCACCGAAGGAAGTGCGCTCCGTCCGGGCAAAATGGAAAACGGCGTTCGAAACGCGCAAGCAATTTCATAACGAACAATTCATCATCGATTCCGATGCCAAGAAACATCTCTGCCTCGTGCGCGGCATCCCGCTCGAAAACAAGGATAAAATTTTTATCGGTTTTTTCGGGACGGTCGAAGTGCTCGAAAGCCTCGACGATTGACGTTTCACACTTATAAGTGTAAATAAATTCGACAAATTGGGGTACACAACGCACAAAGATAGGTACTTTTTACTTTTGCGTATTTATTGCAATTCTATCTTGTAAGTTATTATTTCCGGCGCAAATAAACATCAGACCAAAAAAATACTCTTCGACCTCAAGTTTTTCAACATATTTTGCCATGATTTGCCATGG
>CADEFG010000585.1 GCA_902826505.1 uncultured Acidobacteriota bacterium | reverse complement strand
TCAGCGCCGTCCAGTTTGCTTCGGGCTTTCGCGCCGATCTGGAGCGGATCGGCGAAGTTGCCCGTCAACACGACGCGCTTTTTGCGGTTGATATAATTCAAGGATTCGGCGCCATGGACTTTGATCTGCCCGCGCAGTTTGTCGATATTGCTTCGGGAGCGAGCCATAAATGGCTTTTTTCGCCGGAAGGCTGCGGAATGCTGTATCTTTCAGACCGGGCGCGAGCGCGGGTTGAACCGTCGCTGGTTGGTTGGATCAGCGTCGAAACTCCGTGGGATTTTGGAGACACCGAACAACCTTTTAAATCAACCGCGCTTGCCTGGGAATCCGGCACGGGCGCTTCATCGCTTTTTTATGGGTTGGAGCAAAGCTTAAAACTCATACACGAAACAGGTTCGGCAAATATCGAAATTTATCTCGAAGAGTTGACCGATCATTTATGCGAGCTGGTTTCGGGTAAAAATTACGAAATTATCAGCTCGCGCCGCAAAGGCGAAAAATCGCAGATCGTTTGTCTCAGGAATCAAAACGGATTGACCGCCAACGAAATTGCCAAGCAGCTGGAAAACGAAAAGATCATCGTTTCACCGCGCGGCGACCGTCTGCGAATCGCGCCGCATTTTTTCAATAACGCGGCGGACATCGAAAAGCTGGCGGAAAATCTGCCGTAGTTTCGCCGAAATGCACGTTCGTTTTATCTTTTTATAAAAAATTTCTATTTTATTGGTTTGATTGCCGAGAGTTGGTTTCAAAAATCCGGTCGGTTTAAGTTAAAATGTTCAAAAACCTATAAACTCTTTTTTTAAGGTCGGCATCTTACGAAAAGCGTTTCCTGAATATTTATTAAAGACAATTTTGGAGGATTTTAATGTTTCGTAAAAATTATTTAATTAGTTTTTTAACAATCACTTTATTTCTAATCGGCGGTTTGGCGGTTTCTGCCCAAAATGCCCCGGTGCGCGGGCTGATCGAATTAAAAGCGGAAGGCGGCGGCAAAGCAACACCTGTTCAAGGCGCGTTGGTCGAGGTTTACCGGATTGATATTAAATCAAAATTCCCGAGCGATACGACCGATAAAAAAGGCGGTTTTAATTTCGCCGGTTTACCGCTCGGAGCCGTTTTTGTGTTATCGATCAGCGGACCCGGAATCCGACCCGAAATCATTCCGAATATCAAAGCCGGGATGGATTCACTGGTGATCGAAGTTTCACCGGGCGACGGTAAAAAACTAACCGAAGATGAAGTTCGCAAAGAACTGGCAAATGCCGCAAATAACAGCCAGACGACGGAAGAAAGCGCGGAAGTCAAAAAGCAGCGTGAAGAAGATGCCAAGAAAAGAGCAGAGATCGAGGCAAAAAACAAAAAGATTCAAGAATCCGATGAGATTGCCCGAAAGTCACTGGAAGATGGCTCTGCCGCATTTAAGGCTAAAAATTATGATGCCGCGATCGCCAAATTTGACGAAGGCATCACGGCGGTTCCCGATTTTGTCGGCAGTACGCCGGTTTTGTTGAATTATAAAGGCGTCGCCCTCAAAGATCGGGGATTTGGATATTACGTAGAAGGCTCAAAAGACAAAGCTTTGAAAGACGCCAAATTTGCCACCGCCAAGAAAGATTGGAATGAAGCGATAGATGCTTTTAATAGAGCGCTCGAAATTGTCAAAACCGCCGCCGCCGCGACCGATCCGAACGAACAAAAAAATCGAGAACTAACTAAGACAAACTTGCTTTCAAATGCGGCGGAAGTTCATCGCTTGATGGTTCAATCAGGCGTTGATGTGAGCCGAACTAAAGAAGCGGTGGCGATTTACGATGAATATTTGCCGCTTGAAGTCGATCCTGCCAGAAAAATTAAATCGCAGGTAGCTTATGCCGACATACTTTTTGCAGGCGGCGATACCGATAATGCGGTTATTCAATACCGCAAGGCGATTGAGTTGGCACCGGATAATCCCGATGCGTTGGCAGGTTTGGGTTTGGCACTGGTCAATGCCGGTTCATTAACGAACAATAAGGATCAAATGCAGGAAGGTCTCAATTTTCTCGAACGCTTTGCCAATGTCGCACCGGATACGCACCGGCTCAAAGCAAGTGTTAAAGAAACGGTTGAATACCTGAAAACCGAACAAAAACTGACTCCTCAGAAAACGACCACCAAAACAACGACCACCAAGAAAAAGAATTAAAGCTTTAGTGTTTTGGTTTTAATAAATCGCGGCAGTTGAAATTGATTTCAACTGCCGCGATTTTTTCATGATAACCCCAATCCTTTTAAATCCAACGCTTTATTAAAAGATTTCTTGACACCGGGCAGTTAAACATATATTATGATAATTCAACGATGTTTATCATCGTTGGAATTGTCTTCTCAGGCAGCTTTTTCAATATCGAAACTTCTCGAAACTCCTCTCAATTGGAACACATAAAAGGTTAAATTCCGAAAGCAAAATGTCAGCAAAACTTGGGGAAATTCTTGTCCGCGAAAACCTGATTACCTCGCAACAACTGCGCGAGGCGTTGGAGTATCAGCGCACGAACGGCGGGCGTTTGGGTTCAAACCTGATCAAACTCGGGATCATCTCCGATGATGTGATTACCGCAGTTTTATCGCGTCAATACGGCGTTCCGTCAATTAATCTGGAACTCTTTCAGATTGAAGACGAAACCATCAAATTGATTTCACACGAAGTTTCTCTCAAATACACGGTTTTGCCGATTTCCAAAGTCGGCGCGACCCTGACGCTCGCGATGGCTGACCCGACGAATGTTTTTGCGATGGACGATATTAAGTTTATGACCGGACTTAATGTCGAACCCGTGATTGCCTCGGAAGCCTCGCTGCAAATCGCCATTACCAAATACTACAGCTCGTCAAAAGCGATCGAAGTTGTCATGAACGGAAATGACGATTTCGGAAAGATTGCGGCAAAACTTGCGCGTGGCGGCAACGGCAACGGCAACGGTAACAGCAATGGCAACGGTGCAAAACCCGGCGCCGAAAGACTTTCAGAATCGGATTTGAATGTTTCGCTCGACAAATTCAAGTTTGAAACGAGCGAAGCGGGCGAAGAATTCGAGGTCGTCGAAGAGAATGAAGAGATCGATCTTGCCGCGCTTGCCGTCGCCAGCGAAGACGCGCCGGTCGTCCGTCTCGTTAATGTTTTGCTCGTTGACAGTTTAAGACGCGGCGCATCTGATATTCACGTTGAGCCGTATGAAAAAGATTTCCGCATCCGTTTCCGGATCGACGGTGTTTTATATGATGTGATGCATCCGCCGATGAAGATGCGCGACGCATTGATCTCGCGTTTGAAGATCATGTCGAAGCTCGATATTTCCGAAAAACGTCTGCCGCAGGACGGACGCATCAAGATCAAAGTCCGTGTCGACGACCGCTCACGCGAACTCGACTTTCGTGTTTCCACGCTGCCGACGCTGTTCGGTGAAAAGGTCGTGCTTCGCTTGCTTGATAAAGACAAGCTGATGCTCGATATGGCGAAGCTCGGCTTCGAAGCGGAAAGCCTCGAGAAGTTCAAACGGGCGATCGCGAATCCTTACGGAATGGTGCTCGTTACGGGCCCGACGGGTTCCGGTAAAACGAACACGCTCTACTCGGCGCTTCAATCTCTGAACACGCCCGAAACCAACATCATGACGGCCGAAGATCCGGTCGAGTTCAACCTTCAGGGCATCAACCAGGTGCAGATGAAGGAACA
>CADEFG010000584.1 GCA_902826505.1 uncultured Acidobacteriota bacterium | reverse complement strand
TTGGTTAGAACGCCAGCCTGTCACGTTGGAGGTCGCGGGTTCGAGCCCCGTCGGCTCCGCCATTAACATCCCTTTTATCAGTAGTTTCCGAAGTCGCCTCAGTGGCGGCTTTTTCGTTTTCGGGCAACGTGCCCAAAAACGTGCCTTTTCTCTCTAATTCGTCCACCAGTTTACCTGCAATAAGCTCAGTGGTTTGCTGAGAAAAAGTCGGTGAAAGATGTTTATATCGTTCAAGTTCTTCGCTTCTATGACCGGTCATTTTTCTAATGATCGCGTCCGAAACTCCTTCAATGAAAAGCATCGTCGTGGCGAAATGGCGCAGGTCGTGAATTCGCAGGTCTGTGATACCAGCTAGATCACGGATACGCCTGAACCGTTTGCCAATATCCCACGCGTGAGGCTTTTGAAATGCCTCGACATTGCGGTATTTGACGTTTGGACGGGCAGGGAACAGATACTCGTGCTTTTGATAGCTCGGTAACTGTTTCAATGCATCAACACAGAATTGCGGAATCGGCAGACGATTTGACCGTTTATTCTTACTTGCAGATTTTGGCAAAAAGAATGACGGGAAATCAACGTCCTCGCCTGAGCCTAAATGACACTTGCTATCCAAAGTTAAAATTATGCCGGTTGCTGATTCAGCCTGCGCGACTGCATATTGACCTGGTTTGATTTTAGGAAAGTCCATATAAGCATTTTATGTCGAGAAGGTCGTTCTTACCACGAAAATTGTAACATTCCGTTTATTTCACAAAACTACCTGAATAGTTACGCTTAACGAAAATTGGGTAATTTCTGAGGCATCACAAGATGTTGTGGTTTTGAGTGGTAAAAGGTATAACTGAGAATTATTGAATCCGAGAAAATAACGATTTCCAGTCCCACATATTTAAAATCAATTATTTGTTCGATTTAAATATTTTCTTTCGTCTTCGTGTTCCAAAGGCGGTGAATTCTTAGAAATGCCGTAATAATTCTCAAATTTGGCAGATAAAAATTCGACAGTTATTATTTGCGAAAAGTCAATTTTTTTCGTATTTCAAGCGAAGCATTTTACCGTCTCATTACTAACCCTCTAAAATATACTCGACATAAAGCGGTTCGGTTTTTTCGGGATGATCCTTGTCGCGGACGATCTTTTCTGTACTGAAATTAACGCTTTTGAGAAAATTAGTTGTTTTGGGATTGGATAAATTATATTCCTTGCATCGGTCTTTTAAGGGTTTTTTCTCATCGTTTTCGCTACCGACCTCGTCAGCTAAAATGACCCGACCTTTTGCTCGCTTTTTCAGAGCTATAAAAAGTTCTTCTTCCGGCATATGACCTCCGCCCTCTTCTTTGTTGCCCTGTGTTTTAGCGAAATCGCGGTTGGTCGGTATCATCGCCACCAAATCGTTTTCCAGAGTGTTCATCAATTCCAAACCGCTTCTGCGCAGCGTCGCATTGTGACTTCCATGATGCCCGACTTTGTAAAATATAGTATTCGCGAATAGATCCGACATAGTCACTTTCCGTTTGATTCCGTTTTTATCCGGAACTTCCCACGTTAATTTCTGCCATGAAATCCAATTTCCAAACTGTGCGTCGCCCGGAAATATCAGCACCTTTTTACTTTCGATCAACTCGATCGCGAGCGCCAGACATGTGTTATTGGTAAAATCGTCCATCCACAAAGCCAGATCGCTGGCAGTCGCGAGCCACTCGTCGTCTATTCGTCGCCAGCGGTTTTCCTCCGTATCATTAAAACCGTAGTGTTTCTCAAAGAAAGGATAATTTTCATCCGTTGCTGTTTTGATTCGATAATTTTTAGCCGCTTCCAGTTCGATTCGATAATCCCTGTCAAACGGAATAAAGGAATTCGCTTTGAAAAGAGAGTCGTCGGTGGTTGCCGCCGCCAAAAAACTGCTCGCCAAAGCCAATCTTGCCGCCGGTCGATAAGTTTCATCCGTCGGCGGTACTTCGCTCTCTATCAAACCTATGTCTTCCGGCGGACCTAAAATATAGATGCGGATGCCTAAATTTTCCAGTTCGTGAAACGTGCCCGGACGAAAATATCTGACTTCTTCCGCCTTATCATTTAAGATGTAATCCCACGTTTTGGAGAATCCTGTTCCGTCAGCGGCAAGCGCGTCTGCTTGCGCTGCTCCGACGCCGAAAAAGTCATTGACCAAAGAATTAACCACCTTTCTGACAGATTCGTCGGTTTTCGTTAATTCATCGTTGAGCGCCATCCGAAGTCCCTTCAGAATATTTCGAAAATGGTCGCGTATCAGAGTGTATTTTTCGTGCGATTCGTCTTCCGTCCAACCGACCCAAACCTCGTTTAGCTTAAAATTTTCGTCTTGAAATACTTTTTTGGCTAAATCAAATCCGGAAGTGTGGTCATAGTGATCGTGAGTCAAAACAACCGCGTCAACCCGGTTTTGAGTAGTTGTCTGTATATTGGTAGCGACCCTTTTCATAATGTCGGCACCGTTTTGGGTCATAAAAAACAACCCACAGTCGATCATCATGTTAAAAACTTCCTGTCCGCGTGTAAAAGTCAGCAAAAAACAATCGCCGAGACCCTGCCGATACATTCTGATTCTGACCGAGAGCTTATCATTATTTGACATTTGTTTATCCTCTTAAAATTAAAAATCACTGTGTAAAAGAGCGAACGGTTCATCGACGTCATTTTGTCCGGACTTACCGAGATAAGTCGCCCTTAACGATGCTCCTTCGTCGCCTGAATAATATTTTCTTTGTTTTTTAAGCCGTTCATTTTCTACGATTTTTACTTCCTGTCCTTCATTGACTATGGTATCGCCGAAATTTTTTACGATAGCGTAGCGCAGGCTTAAATCCTTGAGGTCCAGAATCAGCGTACAGCCTCCGCGAAATTTGAATTGTGGAACCTTCTTTCTTTTTTCGTAGGACAACTTTTCCAGATCGACGCTGCTATCGACGGCGACGCGGCGTTTTTGGGTAATTGAAATAATAACCTGATTCAAACTGTTGCCGTCAGGTCCAACGCGCCGCGCGCCGCGCAGGGCATGGACTTCGAAGACATATCTTCCCTGAATAGACGAATCGCCCAAATTATTTCCGAGATGCGGATCTTTTCGATACTCTAATCCTCTGACTTCTCTGTGTCTTTCCTCTGAATATAAAAGATAAAGACCGGTCATTTCTTCGAATGTTCTGATCTCTTGAAGCTGCCCGAATTTTTTGAAATCGACGAAAAGATTGTGTAAGGCTTCTTTAGCGGATTCCGTCAGAACGAAAATTTTCTCTCGCTCTGACATCGCATTCCAGTCTAATTCCGTGTTGACGTTTCTTTTATTGAAATATTTTCTGAAACTGTCGAACAGATTCGGCGGGATTTCATCCAGATAATCAAGATGATGAACAAAGTCGCGCAGTTCGGCGGCGATTTTTCTGAGAACGCCCGGTTGGTTTTGGGTGGGAGTCACGATCTTTTTCCAACGCAGAGTTTGTGGAGAGTTGTCGTTCAAATCTTTGGGAGTTATGCCACGTCTTTCAAACGCTTGCGTAAGCGCTATCCGGTAATGCAGATCGTCATCCGGCACCAGATCGGAGTCCGCCGTCACGATGGCTCGAAGGTAATCGCCGAAATTAATGTCAACCGGCGGACAATAGTCGAGCGCCCGGATGCACATGTTGAGAATTTGCCGAGCACTTTTGGCGGCTTCATTTGCGAGACGATTAACCAAATCCGGGTGAAG
>CADEFG010000583.1 GCA_902826505.1 uncultured Acidobacteriota bacterium | reverse complement strand
GAATCGCCGACAGATACATTTACCGCGCTGACCGCGGTGCACATCGCCAATGCGCTTCAACATACGACTAATAATGAAAATCCCGAGTTATCAAAACCTTACTACGATTTTGAATATCTTAAAAAACTGGGTTTGATCGAGAAACTGCCGTTCTGGCTAGACAATTACGGGGATCAAATTTCAAATTTGAATTGAGCCGAAAAATTTCAAAAAGGTAAAAGCAATGAACTACAAAATTTTATGCGTTGACGACGATCCGAACATTTTACAGGGCTTTAAAAGAGCGTTGCGGAAAGATTTTGAAATCTCGATTGCCGAGGGCGGCGCGGAAGGTTTAGCCGCGATCAAAAACGAAGGACCTTTTGCGGTCGTCGTTTCGGATATGCGGATGCCGGTCATGGATGGGATTCAATTTTTGAGCCGGGTCAAGGAAATCGCTCCGCTCAGTGTGAGAGTGATGTTGACCGGCAACGCCGACCAGCAAACGGCGATGGATGCCGTCAACAAAGGCAATATTTTTCGTTTTTTGACCAAACCTTGTCCGCCCGAAACTTTGGCGATGACGCTCAATGCCGGAATGGAGCATTACCGGCTCGTGACGGTGGAAAAACAACTGCTCGAAGAAACTCTCAACAAAAGTTTGCAGGTTTTGATGGATATTCTGGCGCTGGTAAACCCGACCGCTTTCAATCGTTCAAACCGGGTCAAAAAACTGGCGCGCGAAATTGCCGATAATCTGGGAGTCAAAAATCCCTGGCAGGTCGAATTTGGGGCGATGCTGTCACAGATCGGTTGCGTGACCGTGCCCGAGGAAATCCTCCAAAAAATTTCCAACGGCAGTTCGCTGTCGGAAAAAGAAGCAAATTTGTATCATCAGCATCCGCAGGTCGGTCACGATTTGATCGCCCGCATTCCGAGAATGGAAACGGTTGCCGAAATTGTCGCCAATCAAAACAAGCGGATCAACGACGAGATCGTTTCAAATTTACCGAACACGCAAACCGAAACCCTGAATTTTGGCGCGCGGATTCTCAAGATCGTTTTTGATTACGATAAATTGCTCCACACCGGGCATTTGCCCCGCAGCGCCTACCACGAATTGGCGGATCGGGCAGGCTGGTATGACCCGATCGTTCTGAATGTTCTCAAGGAAATAATCGAGCAACAAGTTGATGAATTCGTCACTTTGGATGTTTTCATCGTTGACCTCAAACCGGGAATGATTCTTGACAAACCGTTGTATTCGACACGCGACGCGCTTTTGCTCTCCGCCGGGCAAGAGATTACTTTATCTTTAATTTTACGGCTGATAAATTTCGCCGAAGCCGGATTTATCACAAAAAAAGTTAGCGTCAATGTGCCGGTCGCGAATTTACAAGAGGAATTAGTGGGTGGCTAAAAAAAGAATGAAAAACAAATTGGCGATCATCATCACCGCCGTTTGGGCGATCGCGATCGGTGTCGGAACCGTCTGGATCACGGATTTTTCGACCGGTCCGGGAAGAACCGGAGATTCACCGGCGGTTTTGCCGTCCGTTTATCTGAACGAAAACACGACGAATCTTCCGAAATTATTCGTGTTTCTGCATCCGTATTGTCAGTGCAGCCGCGCGACTCTCGCGGAACTCAGCCGTTTGGCGGAAAGAAATATGGATTTAATGGAGATTCATATTTTTATCGTTCCGCTTTCGGATCAATCGACAGAATCAAACAACTTCGACTTCGAAAAAAAGGCTTCGGAGATTCCGAATGCAAAATTGTCGACGATCGGTGAATCGGAAATAAAAGAATTTGGCGCGGTCACTTCGGGGCAAACCTTGCTTTATGATCGGCAGGGAAATTTGGTTTTCAGCGGCGGCATAACCCGCGCGCGCGGACACGAAGGCGATAATTTCGGGAGTGAAAATATCGAAGAATATCTTCACGGGCGAGATATTCCATTTGTTCAAACGCCCGTCTTTGGCTGTCTTTTAACCGCTTCCGAGTAACGAGCCGCTTCAAAAGTGTTTGGCGGAAATTCGTCAGTCGATGCGCGGAAACTGGATCGTGAAAGCCGTTCCGCGATTCAAATCGCTCTCAACCCAGATAAATCCCTTCGATTGTTTGACAAATCCATAGGCGGTTGCCAAACCCAAACCCACACTTTTTGAAGAATTCTTGGTCGAAAAAAACGGTTCGAAAACGCTTTCCAAAGTAGTTGAATCCATACCGGTTCCGTCATCCGAAACGGTTATCTGGACAAATGAACCCTCGGATTGTGATTTGTGCTGGACGGAGTTTTTGTCAAGAACCACATTTCTTGTTTCAATTTTAAGAATACCGCCTTCGGGCATTGCTTCCCGGGCGTTTGCCGCAAGATTGACAAGCGTCTGGACCAATTGATTTTGATCGACAAAGCAAATGCCGAGATCCGGGTCGAGATCGACGACGATTTCAATATCTCCGTTGACAATGGTCGGTAAAATTTTAGAAAATTCATTGACGACACCGTTTAATCCGGTTGGTTTCGGATGAAGAGTTTGTTTCCGACCGATCGCAAGCAATTGTTTGACCATCGAAGAGGCACTCTGCGTCGCCGTTTTCATTTCTTCGATCCGGCGGCGGAGCGGACTGTTGGCGGGAAGCTGCAGGTTGAGCATATCGTTATGCAGCATTAAGATTGCTAAAAAGTTGTTAAAATCATGCGCAATTCCGCCGGCAAGCCTGCCGAGCGCCTCGATCTTCTGCGTTTGCTGCCAATATTTTTCGTAATCCAAGGTATTTTGCTGCGCGGATTTCTGAGCTGTTATTTCGTGTTGAACGCCCCAAACACAAACCAGTTCGGCGTCTTTGACGATTCCCAACAATTTAATTGAAAAATGTTTTTGGCTACCGTTTCGATCGGTTTGGACGATTTCAAAAGCGTCCGTTTTAAAATTCGATTCAAAAAAACGTCGGATTTGCTGGTTGTTCAGAAAGTCGAAAACGGTATTTATTTCCGAAACCGGCAGACCGGCTAACTCTTTGTCACTGAATAGTTTGAAATTATTTGAAAAGGTCTCGTTAAATTCACCGATTATGCCCCGACCGACAAACTGCGCGCATTGCTCGCCGATTTCGGCTGAAACCGCGATCGGCGGATCAAGATCGATCCGAAAAATTCCCTCGCTGTTTTGTTCGATGAATTCGCGGGAATATTTTTCGTTTGAAATAGATTTTTTTTCGGAAGTTTGATTCATTTGTTTGTCAAAACTATCGTGGTCTGTTGTATCAAAGAATTCCATATTTTGACAAATAAGCCGTCAACCGACAAGCCCGCGCTTTATTTTTCTTTTTGCCGGTAAACATAGGCGAGAATTTCGGCGACCGCGCCGAAAAATTCGGTCGGGATGATTTGATTCGGTTCGACTGCTTTGAAAAGCGCGCGCGCGAGCGGCGGATTTTCAAACAGCGGAATGTCATTTTCGCGGGCGATCCCGCGAATTTTGGCGGCGATCAGATCGGCGCCTTTGGCAACGACGATCGGCGCGGCATCTTTGCTCCGGTCATAACGCAGGGCGACCGCGAAATGCGTCGGGTTTGTAATGACGACCGAAGCTGTCGGCACTTCCGCCATCGAACGCCGCTGCGCCAATTCACGCGCGGCGCGGCGGCGTTGTCCTTTGACCATCGGGTCGCCTTCCTGATTTTTGTATTCGTCGCGAATGTCCTGTTTACTCATCCGCAGTGATTTTTCGTGTTTATACCAAGCGTAACC
>CADEFG010000582.1 GCA_902826505.1 uncultured Acidobacteriota bacterium | reverse complement strand
TTGGAAACCGATTCGCGAAAATCCGGGCGATGACGGCATTTTCGGAACTGCCGACGATTCCTGTGCCGCCGGCAATAATTGCGTGGTCGGTACTTATACAAACACGAGCGCCGTGATCAGCGGCTTTGAGCGAATGATCGAGATTGCCGACATTACCGAAAATAACGTCGTCAGAAAACGCCGCATTACGGTTCGGGTTCGATATTTTGTCGGACAATTGCAGAGAGAAGAGGTTGAATCAACGATTGTGGCAAACCTACCGGTCGGTTAAACAAATCGGCAAAATTTCAAAACCCTGTGAAAAGCAAAAATATTATGTTAAAGAAAAACTCAGAAAAAATTAGTACTCAAATAGGTATGACTTTAGTTGAGTTACTGATCTCATTAACAATTTTTCTGATTGGAATAGCGGCTATTTATGGCGTCCTGCGGCTTGCCACGATCCAGAAAAATACGGTCAATTCGCGCACCGATCAGCTTCGCAGTGCCCGGATTGCGCTCGAATACGTGCGCCGTGACGCCTTAAATGCCGGATACGGTTTTCACCGGACAGGCGGAAATATGCCGGATAATGCGGGAAACGGATTATTCGGATTGGCGGGCGATTCGGATTCGCAAAGAGACTTTTTAACTTCGGTGATCGCGGGCAATAATCTTAATACGAATGCCCTGAATTTTGGCGGCAGAACCGATGTGGTCGCTTTTATCAGCCGCGATCCTTCGTTTAACAGAGCTAATCCTGCCGACACCTCGACCAGCGGCGCCTTGATCACTTATACGGCGGCGACGGCAAGCGGAAATGCCGTCAATGTGACAACCACGGCAAACGGCTGCACCAATTGCAATAAGTATGATCTTTATCTGCTTGAATCCGCATCGGGAACGACGCAGCTGGTCGGAATGGTCACCTCCAAACTGAGCAATAATTCGATCCAATTTTCACCGGGCGCGGACGATCCTTTTGGGTTAAATCAATCGGCGTCAGCAAGCGGCGATAATCAAAGCCTGCTGGTGACGACCGCCGGCGGCGGGACGATCAAACGGTTGAATATGATTAGCTACAGCGTCACAAATGCCGGCGTTCTGGTGAGAACAAGATACGGAAATCAAACCGGTTTGCCCGCCTCGCAACAGCGTGAAGTGCGGGAATTGGTTTATGGAGTCAGCGATTTCCAAATAAAATATTATATGGAAGACGGCACGACGATCGATGATCCTTCAAATGCCAACGATGGCAGAACGAATCAGATAAAAATGAATAACGTCGTGCAGATTCAGCTTTCGGTCACGCTTGCTTCAGATTCGAGCGACGGTCAACCGAAAGTTACCACGCCGATTGTTATTAAAGAATTTATCAGCACGAAAAATCTCCGTTACGAAGCCAGTTAAATTTACAAAACAAAAATTATGTTGGTCAATATATCAAAAAAGTCGTTAAAACAAATTAAAGAATCGGGTTCGGCAATGGTCATTGCCCTGATCGTAATGACGTTATTGCTTGGCTTTGCCGCGTTGGTTCTTTCGCGCACGGTGACCGAAAACGCCATTACCTTAAACGATACGGCGGAGAGTCGTTCTTTTAACGCGGCGGAAGCCGCACTCGAAGACTCGACCCGAGATTTCGCGACAATCGTCGAGCAAAAATTAAATCCGACAGTTACCGACATTGCTAATCTGAGAGCCAAACGGGTTCCTTACTTTGAGGATAACGGTTACACTTTTAATAAGGTCATCACGCAGGTTGGTGCGTCGCAGATCGTTACGCAAACCAAAGGTCAGTTTCAAGGCTTGATCAGTTTGCGCGATGAATGGCAAATTGATATTACCGCGCGCGACACGGCAACCGGTGTCGAAACTCAGGTTCGCCGCCGATTTTTTAACGACCGGATTCCGATCTTCCAGTTCGGCGCCTTTTATCAGGACGATCTGGAAGTTCAAGATCCGCCGCTTTTTATCTTTAACGGCAGAATTCACACGAACGGCAACTTTTTTACAAATTCCAATGGTAATGATATTCGCTATAAATCGAAAATAACCGTCGCCGGTGAAATCGTCCGCGACCGTTGGAAATCGGGCGCGGCGCTGACCTCGGGCGAACAAAGCAATCAGGTTTACGCGCCGAACGCGACCAATGTCGACGTCCAGTTTCCGACCAATCGCGGGAGCGTCACCTGTAGTTCGGGAACGGGCGGAATTCTGACCGACATTACCGGTCGTAATTTCCCGTATCCGAATTGTGTCACAAATCCGGCTTGGGCAGCGTTCTCGACGGCTTTTGAAGGCAATGTCGTCAACAAAGCCAAACTTCTCACTCTGCCGGTGACGCGCATCAACGAGCCGTTGATTGAAATGATCCGGCGTCCGAAGAATGTCGGCGACAAAGCCAATGTCGGCGGATCGGTCGTCAATGTCACGTCGGCAAGCGAAGACAACGGAACGCTTTCGCACGAACGCTATGCCAACAAGGAAGGCATCAGAATCAGCCTGGCTGATTCAAAAGACAAGCTTCCGCAATGTGCGGGCGTTACGGGTCCTTGCGGCGTTCGGCTTGACGGACCTTTGGGCGCGTCGCTCGGTTATCAGCCGAAGCCGATGACCGATTACACGGCAACCGCGCTGAACGGCAACCGGATTGCGGTTACCGGACGCGAGGTTTGGATCAAGGTCGAGCTGGTCAATTTTGATTACGACAATCAAAAACCGATCACCACCGATGTGACCGAGGATATTTTAAGTCTCGGCGTCACCGAACCGATCATTGACCCGAGCGTGCCGCTTTTGACCGTGCAAGGATTTACCGCCGCGACGGATTCGCGTTCGATCATCAAAATGCAGCGATTCGCGATCAAAGGAAATCAAATCAACAACGGACCGACATCATATTTATCCTACGCAACTCCGAGCCTGAAACCCTATAACTATGTGTCGAGACTGAATGTTCCGGGAGTGTCGCCGACACAATTAGCGACCTGTCTGGCAAATTATCCGACCGTTACGCCCTGTACGACCGCCGGCACAAATGCTTTTGCGGCATCGGCGACCCAAACGGGTCCGACCGCCGTTTCGAATAATGAAACGGCGCATTATAAAACGGCAAGTTTCGACGGCGGATTGACGAGAAAAGCGATCGTTCCTTTTCCGATCCAGCTTTTCGACGTTCGCGAAGGCAATCGCGCCAACAGCACATCCGGAACTACGACAAATAAAGTTTTTGTCAATGGCGTGATGAGCCTGATCGATATCGATGTCGCCAATCTGCGCAGTTTCCTGCGCGGAGATTTTGACGGCAGATTTCCGACCACCACGCCATTTGCGGCGGCAAACAGCAATACCGGTTTGCGAAGCACGAATGTGCCGAGCAATCGCGGATGGGTCGTTTATTTTTCAGACCGGCGCGGCGATCATAATTTTGACGGCAGATACAATATGGAAGATGTCAATCCGAATTATGATTCAAATATTGACGAAGATATTGATAACAATGGTTCGATCGAACAGGATTATACGGATGAGGCTCCGGCGGAAGATTCACAGGATTGGGCGTCATATCTTGCCGTGACCGATCATAAGTTTTACCGGCGCGGTGCTCGTTTGATAAATGCCGGAACTTTGCCGGGCAATTACAATGTAGGATCACCGACTGCGACCGAAGGATTCACCTTTGCTTCGGAAAACGGGGTTTATACCTGGAAAAATTACAACGTGACGAGCGTCACCGTCGCCGGCGGCACATCATCAACAT
>CADEFG010000581.1 GCA_902826505.1 uncultured Acidobacteriota bacterium | reverse complement strand
TGAAGCCTATCAACTTTATTGGTTCGGCTGGGTTCGGTTTACTCATTTTGCCGTTTCCTACATCTTTTTCTTCAATTTTCTCTTTCGTATCTACTGGGGATTTGTCGGAAACCGCTATGCCCAATGGGACAGATTTATTCCCTATCGCTTGCGTCAATGGAAAGATCTTTGGAACACAATTGTCGTTGATATTCTTCAGGCGAAAGTTTATGGCAGAACCGTGATCGGTCACAATATGCTGGCTGGATTCTCCTATTTTGTCATGTTTCTGATCTTCCTTTTGCAAACGCTGACCGGCTTTGCGCTTTATTCGAGTATGAGCGATGCCTTTCTGCCGCGGCTCTTTGTTTGGGCAGTGCCGCTCTTCGGCGGTGACGCGTGGGTGCGGCAATGGCATCACTTGTTTATGTGGTTCTTTGTCGTTTTTACGATCATTCATTTGTATCTGGTCTTTTTTCACGACTATTTTGAAGGCAGAGGAACGACTTCTTCGATAATCGGCGGCTGGAAATTTGAACGCGATGACAATCTTAAAAGATAAAAAATCAAAAGTCCTGATTCTCGGAATCGGCAATATTTTAATGGGTGACGAGGGCATCGGCGTCGCGGTCGTTCGCGCTTTGGAGAAAACGGCGCTGCCCGCGACCGTCGAATGTTTGGACGGCGGAACCGGCAGTTTTCTGCTGCTCGAACCGATGCAAACGGCAGATAAGGTGATCCTCATCGACGCGACGATCGACGGTGCCAAAACAGGTACGGTGCGTCGTCTTCGTCCGCGTTTTTCAACCGATTATCCGCGGACGCTGACGGCACACGACATCGGGCTGAAAGATTTGCTCGATACTTTTTACATTCTCGGCGAAAAGCCCGATGTCACACTTTTTGCAGTTTCAATTTTGCCGCTTCAGGATATGAAAATCGAGCTTTCGCCGGAATTGCTGCCGATTGTTCCGCAAGTCGCGCAGATGGTTTTAGATGAGGCATCAATCCAAGCCGGTTGATGACAAGAGTTATGAGAGTTCTCAATAATTTTAAAATTCAGCATAAATGTGTTGATTGTGATTTGCCGTCGGAAGGTTTTTTCTGCAATTTGCAGCCGTCGACGCTTCAAAATCTCGATTCACTGAAAATTTCCAATCTTTATCCGCGCGGCTCGGTTCTTTTTGTCGAAGGACAGCCTTCCAACGGAGTTTATATTCTCTGTCAGGGGCGCGTCAAACTTTCGACCTGCTCGCGCGACGGCAAGATCATCATCCTGCAAATTGCCGAACCCGGCGAGGTTTTAGGTTTGAGCGCGGTCGTTTCCGACTGGGTCTATGAAGCCACGGCGGAAGTTTTAGAGCCGTGTCAGGTAAATTTTGTCAGAAAACCCGATTTTCTGCGGTTTCTTCAGCAAAATACCGATGCTTGTCTGAGCGCGGTCAAACAACTCAGTCAAAATTATCAAACCGCGCACCTGCAGATCTGTTCGCTCGGATTGTCGCATTCGGTCGCCGACAAACTGGCAAAGCTTTTTCTCACCTGGTGCAACTCGAACGGGAACGGAAATCATCCCGGCGACGGGAACGGCAATGACAGCGTGCGCCTCAAAGTCGCTTTCACGCATGAAGAAATTGCCGAAATGATCGGGACATCGCGCGAAACCGTTTCGAGACTTTTGAAAAACTTCCGCGAAAGAAAATTAATAACTTTGAAAGGCTCCGACCTGATCATTCACGATAAAAAAAGACTGGAAATGATCGTTGGTTAGTTCAAACCTTTGATTTTGTGACCTTTGTCACGCCGGTTTGTGATACGCGTCCTAGTTTTGATGTTTCAAATCTGGTAGCCTGAAACCGCCTTCCAAAAATAGAGGTCAGGCGCGAATGCATATTGAACATCGAGAAATCAACGAATATTTTTTTGGCAATGCCTTTTCCGCCGATGATTTGTTTCGCGATTTATCGCCCGAAACTCAAAAATCGCTTGACACCATCAAAGAAGAAAAACATTTCAAAAAAAACGAGCTTGTTTTTGCCAACGGACAAACACCGGTTTTCATTTATTTTTTGCTTCACGGCGACGCTCAAATATTCGGCAATCCGAAACTTGACGGAAAAGTGCTGACGCGTTCGGTCGAGCCGCGTGAAATTTTAGGTTTGACCGAAGCGATTGCCGGGCTGCCATACGAAACAAGCGTCCAAACCGTTTCGCCGTGTCTTTTTGAATGTATCCGGTGCGACGATTTTATCCACTTTCTGCAAAATGAACCGGAATCTTGTTTCTGCTTTTTGCAAATGCTCAGCACAAACATCCAAAAAATCTATCAACTCTTTGCCCGTCAGCAATAAAACTCGCCGTTAAATCCTGATCTTTTGTGACGAAAATCACAAATTACGGTGACATTGCTCACAGACACAAAGGAATCGAACAAATTAGAATTAAAACAGCAGAAGTAGTGTCTTATTTCAACTAATTCCAGCTACATAACACAAAGACACAAGGGAGGCAATAATTATGGCTTCAGCGAAGAATATAAAAGTAGTTTTGCTCGGGGCATTTACACTTTTTTTATTGATCTGGTTGGCTTCGGGAGCATTCTCGAAAATGTTCGGCATTGACAGCGGTAAAACGGTCGAAGCATTGACCTTACTGCCGGACAATCAAGACGGCTACATCGGCAGCGACTCGTGTAAGGACTGTCACGAAGATCAGTTTAAGAACTTTTTGGACACGAAACATTCCAAACTTTCAAATATTGCAAGTTGGAAGGATAAGGTTCAAGGCTGCGAATCGTGTCATGGACCCGGCAAAGGGCATTTAGAAGATGCCACCGATAAAACAAAAATAATTTCATTTAAAAACAAAAACTCGAAAGAAATTTCGGAAACCTGTCTTTCCTGCCACGCCGGCAAGGAAAGTCATAACAATTTCCGGCGCGGCGAACATTGGCGCAACGATGTCGGATGTACGGAATGCCACTCGTCGCACAGCTCGCAAATGGCTTCGTTCAAAGCCGATTCCTTGACGCTTCCGGGCGAAACTCACAAGGTCACGACGGTTGCGATGCTCAGAAGAAGCGAACCGCAGCTTTGCATCAGCTGTCACTCGGAAACAAAAGCCCAGTTCAGCAAACCGAATCGTCATAAGGTTCTCGAAGGCGCGATGAATTGCAGCGATTGTCACAACGCGCACGGCGGTTTCGAACAAAAACAAACCAATCTTTCGGTCGGTGCGGACGCGGCGTGTATCAAATGCCATACGGATAAACAAGGTCCGTTCGTCTTTGAACACGGTCCGATCAAAACCGAAGGTTGCAGTTCGTGCCATACGCCGCACGGCTCGGCAAATCCGAAAATGCTCAAACGTCCGCAGGTTCGCCAGCTTTGCCTGGAATGCCACAGCGGTATTACCGATCAGCTTTCGGATGGTCCGACCGGTGGTCCGCATACTCAAACATCGATCCGGTCGCAGAACTGTACGGTTTGCCACTCGGCAATTCACGGTTCGAACACCAGTAATGTTTTCTTCAGATAGGATAAGAGGAGGATAAAAAAAATGGCTTACAAATTTAATCAAAGAGGAAAAAGCCGGATAAAAAATAACATCTCGTTCCTCTTATTTTTCGCAGCGGCAAGTTTGCTTCTGGCGGCGTCAATCGCGCCGGCGCAAACTCCGACATCTTCGCCCGCGCCGTCAGGCGAACCATCGACGTTTATGGGATATGACGTAACTTCGAGTTTTGAATTCGGCGTGCGCGGCGTCA
>CADEFG010000580.1 GCA_902826505.1 uncultured Acidobacteriota bacterium | reverse complement strand
CCGAAGATGATCGAGTAATCAATTCCTGCGGTTGTTTGAAACATCCAGAAACGCGCCTGTCCGCCGCCCGTATTGCGCTGGACGACAAAATCGTTTTTCCCGTCCCCGTCATAATCGCCGGGTGCCGGAAAATCGCCGTTTTGTCCCCACTGAACATAGGTTAAAATCCCGGACGGATTATTCAGCGATCCCTGGAAAATCCAGTAGCTTTGATCTCCAGCCGCAGCACCGGGACGATAAACCACGAGGTCGGCTTTACCGTCGCCATCATAATCGCCGGACACGGTCGGATCGTCATTTGTAAACCCGAAAGGACTGATTTTTAATGTATTTGTTTGGCTTTGCAGGATATAGTATGAAGCAAACCCGGCTCCCCCGGATCGCCAGACGGCAATGTCGGTTTTATTGTCGCCGTCATAATCTTCGGGCACCCAATGATCGGAAGCAATACCCCATTCGGCGCCATACAAACTGGTCATCCCGTTGTTTTGGATAAACCATGTCATCTGACCGCCCGGACCGCCGCCCGTGTTGCGAACAACCGCAAAATCCGTTTTGCCGTCACCGTTAAAATCAACTACGTGCTGCGGATTGACGACCGCAGTCGTCAATTCCAGAGTCCAGCCGCCGGCGATCGTTCCGGCATCCCCGGTGACGAAATCCCTGACATACAGATTCCAGACGCCGTTCGGGTTAGTTCCTCCGAAAACGGACGCAAAAGTCGCCGTTCCGCTGCCTGCCGGTCCCGGGTTGCCATAAGCTGCCAGCGGACCCGGTGCCGGAAAACTGTCGCTCGCATAATAAGTCGTCGGTTTATACGTTCCGGTTGTCCATGCCGTCAGGTCGGGCATTTGGGCTGCTCCGGCATCGCTAATCGTATAAGTAACTGCAGCCATATCGGGATCATCGCCGCAACCGTTCTGGAGAAGGAGCGCCGCGCCGGTCGGTCCGACCAGCACGATTCCCAAATCATCGGAAAATGTATGACTGAAGCTATTGAGCGTGACCTTTATGCTGCCCGGCGTTGCGGGAATCGTACCCGGTACACCCGAAACCGTGATCGCCGACGGATACGGAACAGCGTTGTTTGCCGCCCCGCCTGTGACCGTAATAGCGGCGGAATTATCGAAAACGAGTTGCGGGGGGGCGTTTTTTTCTGACTCTGCTGATTTGTCCTGAGCCGTCAGGCGCACGCTTGAAAAAGTTATAAAAAATAAAGCTAAAACAAGCAAGCTTATGACTTCGCTTCTGAAAGATTTTTGAAATGAATTTAATTTTTTAGATATGGTAAACATTTTTTGACCTCCAATAGTTGTCTAAATCACTGTTTCTCCAGACGATTCCGTTCGTTGATTGACGATTTTAATTTCCTCCGAAAACAAAAATTTCGCGGAATTTTTCTAGCTGCATGAATTAATCTTGCGAACTGTTTCACAAAGTATCGCAAACGGCATTCCAGCTAAAAATGCTGTAAATAATGCGTTGTATGGCGAATTGACTTTATTTGTCGGGTAAAATTTCACGCCGAAACTTTGCTTTAACGGGGAAATTTTCCCGTTGGGGTGAAAGGTTTACGGAAACTCTAAAAAGTAAATGAAGCGTTTTTTTTACAAAATCTCTCGGTTGGAAAGGAAAAATGAGGCGAGAATTTGAATCACGGGACGAGCTTTCAGCGAAACGATAGTTTCTGGCAATAAATATGCTTTTGAAAAATTATGAACAGGCAAAAGGTATTTTGGAAAAGTAGTTTGTGACCTCTTTCTAAAACAAAAAGAATTTTGATTTTTTGGGAGCAACCGCGATGAAAACCCTGGAACAACAAAATCGAATATTGTCACCAGCCAAATCTTCTTTTAAAGAAAAAATCGGCTTATTGACGACGCTTTTCGGGTGCTGGCACAAAAATTTGAGCCGCCCTTTCACCTACGATCATGAATCTTATCGCGTTTGTTTGAAATGCGGAGCCCGTAAAAATTTCAATACGGAAACGCTGACCACTTCCGGCTCTTTTTATTTTCCGCCAAAATCCGGGCGGACCGGTTTTTAATGTTTTTAGCCGCCATTTGCCGGCTCTGTTTTAATACTTTAAAAGTTAAATATTTTGTCAATCCCCCAACTTTTCAATGCGGACGGCAGTTACCTTATATTCCGGCGTTTGCACAAAACGGTCGCGGTGCGGCGTTGTAATGCGGTTCAGGAAAATCTTCGGATCGTGAAAGGTGGCGAACAATTCACCGTCTTTGACCGTCGAAGCGATTTTCACGGGCATTTCGATCTCACCGTAAGAACTTTTTACCCGCACGACTTCACCGTCGGCAATTTGTAATTTTTTAGCATCGAAGGGCGAGACGTTCAGCAGATCGGTCGGTCGGAGATTGATATTTTTTGTTCTTGCGGTCATCGTCGCGGCATTGAATTGATAGAGCGTCCTACCTGTATTAAGTAGAAAAGGAAATTCTACGCCGACCGTTTCTTTGGTCGGAATATATTTTATACGGCGGAGCGCGGTCTGTTTTTGAACACTGAATTTATCTGTGTGGAGAACTTCTGTCCCCGGATGATTTACGTTCGGACAATTCCACTGCAAACCGTTATTTTCAAGCCGTTCGTAGGTTATTCCGTAACTTCCCTGCCAAACCTCACGGATTTCGTTCCAGATTTCTTCCGCCGAATCAAAGCTGAAAAATTCGCCTTTTTCCAATGCTTTCGCAACACCGCAAATGATCTCCCAATCGCTCAAGGAGTTGCCCACCGGTTCGATCGCTTTGCGAACCCGCGAAACGCGCCTTTCGCCGTTCATAAACGTTCCGTCTTTTTCAAAAGAGGAGGCGGCTGGAAAAAAAACATCGGCAAACTCACGCGCCGTTTCGTTCATAAATAAATCCTGGACGATGACAAACTTCAGATTCTGAAAGGCTTTCGCGGTTTCCTGAGAATTCGGGTTGGTCAGGAAAACATCGTAGCCGATGACCCATAAAGCTTTTAATTTTTCCGCTTTTGCGGCATCCAACATCTGCAATTGACTTAAACCTTTTTGGGTCGGAAGGGTCGTTTTCCAAACCTTTTCAAAATGCTCGCGCCCGTCTTCGACCGCAATACTGCCGGTTAAAATCCCCGGATCACAACCCATCTGAGCCGCGCCCTGCACGTTATTCTGACCGCGCAGCGGATTGACGCCCGCGCCGCGTTTGCCGATGTTGCCGGTAATTAATGCCAGATTGACCAGACACATGACGCCTTCCGTGCCCTGCGTATGTTCTGTCGTCCCGAGCCCGTGAACGCACATCGAGGGTTTTGCCGTCGCATAAAGTCGCGCGGCGCGCCGGATCAAATCTGCTTCGACACCGCACACACCGGCAACCTTCTCGGGCGAAAAGTCCGCGATGAATTCCTTAAATTTTTCAAAATCCGTCACCCGCTCTTCGATAAATTCTTCATCACACAGATTTTCTTCGACGATCGCGCAGGCGATCGAATTCAAAAGCGCGATATTTGTCCCCGGTCTGAGCTGCAAGTGAATATCGGCAAAACCGGCAAGCTCGATTTTACGAGGGTCGATGACGATCAGTTTTGCCCCGCGCCTGATGACGGCTTGTTTGATGCGCGAACCGAGAATCGGATGATTTTCCGTCGGGTTCGCGCCGCAAACCATAATCGTTTCAGCAATTTCAAGGTCTTTGAACGAATTGGTCGCGGCGCCCGTTCCGAGCATTATTTTCATCGCCGCCGCCGAAGGCGTATGACAAACCCGCGCGCAGTTATCGACG
>CADEFG010000579.1:1751-3772 GCA_902826505.1 uncultured Acidobacteriota bacterium | reverse complement strand
CTAAAGTCGAGTTTTTCCGCCGTCATATCTTCGATGACGTGAACGCCGCTTTCGCCCGTCGCGATCCAGAGTTTTCCGCTTTGGTCAAGCAAAAGCGCGGTAATAAACCCGCGCGGCAAACCGTCGGCGTCGCCGAAAAGCGTAAATTTTCCGTCCTTGAAACGCGCCAGACCGCCGTAATAAAAACCGATCCAGAGATTGCCCTGCGCGTCTTCGCAAAAAGCGGAGGGCGATCTTTGGGCGGGAAAATTTTCAGCTTCGCCAAACGCATAAATTTTATTTTCGGCGCGTTTCCATAAATTCAAACCGACGTTTTCGGCGTTGCCCGAGCGCATACTGATCCAGACATCGCCGCGCGAATCTTCAAACAAACGGTAAAAAGCGCCGTTCTTAAATTCCGCGCCGGTTTCAAAGATCATGGAAGGTTTTCGCGCCGGCAGCTCTTCGATTCGTTTGATATTGTCGTAACGAATCAATTTTTTTTCGGTCAGAAACCACCATCCGCCGGACGAATCGAGAAACGAAATATTCGAAGTCCAGAGCGGCGCACCGTGATTTTCACCGAATTCAGGTTTCGCGGAAATGAATTTTTCGCCATCGAAACGGCTCACGAACCAATCGCCCTGTGCCGTCAGGATCTCGCCGTTCCGGGTTTGATAGATCGCCGAAATGTCGGCGCGGCGAAGTCCGTCCGCCTTGTTGAAGGTCGAAAAACCGTTGATCGCGAGTTTGAAAACGCCGCTCAAACTTCCGAGCCACAAATTTCCGTCGGTGTCTTCGGCAATGTCGGTCAGATATTCGCCAATGCCGTTTTCGACATCGAAACGGCGAAATTCCGCGCCGCCGAAAACGAGCAGACCATCGTCGGAAGCGAGCCAGATCCGCCCGTCCGAAGTTTCGTGGAGGGCGGAAATGACTTGCCCGCTAAAGCCTTCCGCCGCCGTGAGTCTGACGATTTCGCCCGGATTTTCGGGAAGTTTGTTTTTGATGTTGGCGGCGAGCGGCTGCGCGTTGAAATCCGCCGAATCATTGAGCGGCGCGGGATTGATGATAAAAAGCCCGGCTTGCGATAAAAGCCAGATGCGCCCGCGCCGGTCGGCGTAAAGGTGATTCAAAAAAGTGCGCATCGCCGTGCCCGGCGGAGTTTTGTAAAAAGCGAGAATTTTTCCGGTCTGATCGGCGCGGATCAATCCGCGATCGGTTGAAAGCCAGAAAGTCCGCGCTTCGTCTTCGAGAAAATTGATGATGTATTTTATCTCTTCGCCCGGAACCAGGATTCGGGTCGGTGCTTCAACGCTTAATTTCTCGCCGGTTTCCGCAATCCGGCTCAATCCTTGTCTGCCGCCGCTCCATAAATTGCCGGCGTGGTCTTCGACGATTTTGCCCGGAATTTTCTCGAATATTTTTTCGGCATTTAATGTCAACGACGCGTCGGTCGGCGATTCGGAAACAGTGGTTTGCGCGGTAAACCGGTAAACATCGCCGTTTTGCGAGGCAACCAGATAATCGCCGTTGCGCCGTTCGATGATCTGTAAAATATTTGAATTGGTCGCCGCCGCGCCCACGCCGAGCTTATAATTGGAAAAACGATACCCGTCAAAACGCGAAAGCCCGTCGCGCGTACCGAACCACAGAAACCCGCGCGAATCGTATAAAAGATTATTGATCGCGCTGCTGCCGAGCCCGTCGGCGGTCGTGTAGACGCGTACCGGCAAACGTTCGGCGGCGACAACACCGCAAAGTAAGATTAAGCTAACAAGAATTTTCCCGCCGAATTTTAAGACCAATCGTGATTTTCCCGAAAAAAAAGTGAACACCGGATTTATTTCTCAATCAAAGAAAACACAAGATCGGGAAATCCGCAACCGTGATTCGAACGGGCAGAGAAAATTTGAAATTTATTTGATGCCGTTTTTTTTACTTTCAGGGGTTTTAAACTTTGCGCCTCAGCGCCTTTGCGGCAAATAAACTTGTGATAATCCGGATAATTGTATTTCCCGCAAAGGCGCTGAGGCGCAAAA
>CADEFG010000579.1:0-1741 GCA_902826505.1 uncultured Acidobacteriota bacterium | reverse complement strand
TATCATCTTCATCGCATTGCAGGAAAATAAAATTATCCGGATTATCACAAGTTTATTTCCAGCAAAAGCGCTGAGGCGCAAAGAAATAACCTCAAGAAACTAAAAAAATAGATGCATTTACCGGGAAATTGACGGTTAACTTTTTCTTTCTAAAAATTCGATGCGGTTGCCGAACGGGTCGCGAAATTCGAAGCGTTCATAAAAGGGAATCGGAATGCCGTCGCGAATTTCGATATTGTTTTCCGTTAATTTTTCGCGCCAGGCGCCCAGATTTTCGACTTCATACGCGAGATGTGCTTTCGAATTCAACCGCTCGGCGATCTCTTCGGTGCCGATATGAACCTGAAACGCGCCGACTTCGAGCCAAAATCCGCCGCGCATCCGCAAGATTTCGGGTTTCGGAATTTCCTTCAAACCCAAAAGACGGCAGTAAAATTCACGCGCTTCATCTTCCGCGCCATTCGGGATCGTGATCTGCGCGTGCTGGACTTTCAAGATCAAAAGCTTTTTGATCATTTCAATTTCTCGCGCATTTTTGCTTCGACGAGCGTCGGAACGAGACCTTCGACGCGCCCGCCGAGCGTGAAAACCTGTTTCATCAAATTTGACGAAACATACGAATATTCTTCCGCCGCCATCAGAAAAACGGTTTCGATCGAGGGTTCGAGCCGCCGGTTCATCAACGCCATCCGCAATTCATATTCGTAATCGGACACCGCGCGAATGCCGCGGACGATCGCCGTTGCTTTTCGTTTTCTGGCAAAATCGGCGGTCAAACCCGAAAAACTGTCAACCACCAGATCGCATTCACCGTTTTTGATTTCCGGCAAAATTTGACGGATCAGCGCGCAGCGTTCTTCAACGGAAAACATCGGATTTTTCTCCGGATTATTTAAAACGGCGATGATGATTTCGTCAAAAAGCGGCAAACTGCGCTTGATAATATCGAGATGACCGTTGGTTAGAGGGTCGAATGAACCGGGAAAAATAGCACGCCTTAAACTCATTTATCATTTACCATTAAACATTTATCGAACTACGAAAGAATGATAAATGATAAATGATAAATGATAAATGATAAATGTCAGAACTTTGTTTCGAGCAACTTTTTCGCCTTTTCGACGGTTTCCTGATGTTCGAGCAGATAATCGGGATTCGGCTTCATTTTCAAAAGATATTCAAGCTCTTTTTTCGCCTCGTCTTTTTTGCCGGTTGCTAAATAGGCTTCGGCTAAATGAAGGTGAAGATAGGTGTTGTCGTCTTCGATCTTGAGACCTTGCCTGAGATATTCGACCGCTTTTTCGGGTTTTCCGCCCATCAGTCCGGCGGTTGAAAGTTCGACCTGCGCGAGCGCGTCGTAGGCGCTCGCGTTTTGATATTTCGGATCGATCTCGATCACCTTGTTCATCGCTTCTTTGATGTCGTCAACCGATTTGACGCCGACCGTCACCGGGCTTGCCTTTGACTGCTCGCCGAGATTCGCGCCGTACCAGAAATAGCCGTCCGCTTTGTCGGGCGCGACCCGCGACGCGATCTTGCCCGCCTGGACGCCTTCCTCAAAGGCTTTGTCGCGTTCCTTTTCGTCGGTCGAAAGCTTGCCGGGAAAATAATTGTATTTGGAAAACTTCCATTCGACCTCGTAATTTCGCTGGTCGGGATTGCGGACGGCGGCAAGCAATTTGACGGCTTGGGTTAATTTTGTTAAGTCGCTCCGCGCTTTGAAATTCTGCTCCCATTTAGA
>CADEFG010000578.1 GCA_902826505.1 uncultured Acidobacteriota bacterium | reverse complement strand
AATGCCTTTTTCTTCGCCCGCAAAATTGACGAACAGCAAGGATCGGCGCGGCGCGAAGCCGTCGCGCTTTGCGTGCATAAAAGCATTGGCGAGCTCCAAAGTGGCGACCGTCCCCGAACCATCGTCCGCCGCGCCGTTGAAGATCTGGTCGCCGTTGAGTGTCGGATTCGTCCCGAGATGATCGTAATGCGCCGAAATCAGGACGAATTCATCTTTTAATTGCGGGTCGGAGCCTTCGATAAAGCCGAGCACATTTTCCGTTTCGAGCGGTTTTGAAAGCTCGACGGTCGAAGTGATATTGATGTCTTTGGCGTCAAAAACAACCGGTTTCAAAGTTTGCCCGATCTGCTGTTTCAAGGATTCGACCGTTTTGCCCGAAGACGCCAGAATCTGGTTGGCGAGCGTGGTCGAGATCGCGTAGGTTGGCGGCGTATCGGATGTTTCAAAAAGCGACAAAAGCCCGATCTGCCGCGCATTTTCGGAGGCTTTGGCGGCATTTTCCGCAAATGTTCCCGAACTGCGCGGGCTTGCGTCCGTGACGACGAGAATTCCTTTCGGTCGCCCGGCTTTCAAGATTGCGCTTCTTTTCCAAATAAACTGCGTTGACCATTTGGAAGGTTTTTTATCCGCCGTCGGCAGCAGACTCGTCGCCGCATCGGCGAGCGGTTCGTCGCCGAGGATCAAAACCCATTTATTGTTGATCGAAATTCCGCCGGCGGCGAGCGTCGCGGTCTCGTTAAATCCGAGCTTTTCGTCGGCGATGCCGTAGCCCGCGAAAACCAAACCGCCGCTGGTGTTTTTTGCGCTGCCCGATGAAAAATAAGACAAATCGTCGGACTTTTCCGCCGAAAAGCTGCTTGAAGCGATTTTGTTTCCGCCGACCGAAATTTCGAGCCGCGTTTCCTTTGGTGTGTTGCGGTAAACCGTCAAAGGCTGAAAATAAGCCACCGGCGAAAATTTTTCGGTCGTTTTGGCGGTTCCTTTCGGCGCCAGTCCGAGCAGGCGATACTGTGAGGCTAAATATTGGGCGGCGAGGCGCTGCCCGCGCGCCGCCGTTTCGCGACCTTCAAAAAAATCCGAAGCCAGAAAATATAGACGCGAAGCTAAGTTTTCGGGCGAAATCAATTGCTGATATTTTTTGACGAGCGCCGGATTTTCAAAGACGCTCGGCGTCGGTTTGGAAGAAGATTTTTTAACTTCGGCGCGGGGCGTCGTTTTTTTTGCAAGTTTGCCGGTCTGCGCCCGGATCGGCAGACAAAAAATTCCGGCGTTTGCAAAAACCAATCCGGCGGCAATCAGTCGTTTGAATTCGGTCATAAAAGTTCTCCTGCCGGAAAGATCAAACCATCCAGCCTTTGCTTTGATATTCCATATAAAAAGCGGTCTTTTCCGCCGTTTCCCGACCGAAGTAGCGTTCGACGATGCGCAGCGCGAGATCGATGCCCGAAGTCAGCCCGCCGGCGCTCGAAAACTTTTGCTCTTCGACAAAACGCGTACTGCGTTTTAGCTCGACCTTTGGAAATTGTTTGGCAAAACCGTCGTAGAAATCGTGATGCGTCGTCGCGGTTTTGCCGTCGATCAAACCGCTTTGCGCGAGCAAAAACGCGCCCGTGCAAACCGACATCACAACGTCCGCCTTTTCGCTCGCTCTTTTCAGCCAGTCGAACATCGCGGGCGCCCGTCCCGCCTGCGCGCCGATCACGATGATTTTCGGCGGCGGCGCGTCCGCAAAAGTGTAATTCGGAATAACCTTGATGCCCGCCGTGCCCGTGACGGGTTCGAGCGATTCGGCAACCGTATAAAGCTCGAACGCGCCGAAACCGCGTCCTTCGACCGAAGCGTCCTGAAAAACTTCCCACGGTCCGAGCGCATCGATCACCGTAAATCTCGGCGAAATCAAAAAAGCGACCGGAATCGCGCCCGATTTCGGCGGCGTTAATTTTAATGCCGCGTCTTTTTTGACAGTTGTTTGCCCGTTTAGTTTTTCGCTCATCAACATTGCCGTCCCGCCGATTGCCGCACCGATCGTCAAAAAATCTCTCCTTTTCATAATCTTTAAATCCTCTAAAAACAAAAAAGTTCGCATCAATGAGCGATAATCGAAAAAGTCGGGATTATCGCTCATTGATGGGTTGATTTTAACGCGCCGATTTTGTGCCGTATAGAACAAAGCAAAGCGCGGTTGAACGAATTTAAGACGGATTAAACGGTTTGAAGCAGGAGTTTTTCTTTCAGCTGGCGGGCAAAATCGAGCGGCTCACGGAAAAAATCTTTATCTAAAACTTCGTATTTTTCGAGCGCCGCAAAGACGCGCGTCCAACCGACCTTTTCGGCGATCTCAAAACATTCGTGAGCGTTGCGGATGCGTTCGTCCGTGTCGCTGAAATTCTTGAACCAGAAGAGCTTAAAGCGCGGGAAATAGCTGAAACGGACAAACGGTTTTAAGACCAGACGCTTGAGGATCGGGCAATCGAATTTGGCGATCTCTTCCTTGACTTTCGGCGCGACGGTCGTTTCCTGTTCCCATTGCAAAGTCGTTTGAAAAAGCCGTCGGCGGACGCTTGCGGCGAGCAATTCGCCCGTTTTCGCCGCCGCGCAGATTTGCCGCAAAGCATCGAATAATTCGGGTTCGAGAATCGTTTCGGCGCCCGTTTCCGCGCCGCATTCTTTCGTGAAATAATAGTTCGAATAAGTGTCGATAAAAACCGAGCGGTTCGCGGTTTTGAAACCGTCGGCAAAGGTTTGCAGGAGTCCGTGGCGGTAACGCATCTCTTTTTTGTTATAAAAATAGCGGTAAGAGATCAGATTCCCGAGCGTCCCGGTCGTTTCAAAAAAACGAAATCCCCAGAGCGCCCCGTGCGTCGCGATTTCGGCGAAACCGTGATTGCCTTTGGAATCGAGAAAAATTTCGTGCAAAATGGCGGCGCGCTGCGGAATGTCCGCAGGCTTGCCCGCCAAAACGGTTGCCTCGCGCCGCAATTCCTGATAACGATCAACTAAATTCATAAGGTTTTACCCGAGAAATCAGAATCAAAATATCAATTTCGCAAACTCTTTGTAAAGCTCAGATTTGTCGTTGAAAAAATTGAAATATTCTTATGCTACAATGATTTCGTTTTTGCCGAAACCGAAACGCTTTAATAAACCAACCCGATTCAAAGGAAAATCTTGAGCTATGCTGAACAAGGGTTTTTTTCGCCGCAGTTTTTCGTTTCTTCTTGCCAATATTTTTTTGACGAATTTTGTTTTCGCGTTTGATACTTCGTCGCATTACGATCTGACGCGGACGGTGCTTTTTGAGCGCGGATTCACGGACGATCCGATCAAAATCGCGCAGGTCGAAAACTGGCTGACCGATTATTATTCGAGCAGTCCGACGATCTCAAGATCGAAACGCGCCGCGCTTGAAAAACTGCATTTCGACAATTTATTCACGACCGACGAGGTCAGAAACTACTGGGCGCAATTTCTTTTCAATGTCAAAAGCGCGGCGCAAAAAGCCGCGCAAGCTGAGGACGAACTGGCGCTGCTCACAACGATCGGCATCAGCCTGCACGCCGTGCAGGATTTTTACACGCATTCAAATTGGGTTGAAGCTCACCCGCGTTTCGCGGATGGCGCGTACCGGACGGATACTTTTCTGAGCAATCCGCCGCCGCAAGGCGCCAAACTTTTCACGGGAAAATATCCGTCAGACCGCAAATTTAATCCAAATGATGAAGCCGTTCCAAAAGACGCGAAGATTCACGGCGATTATCTGAACGGCGTAACTCACGATTC
>CADEFG010000577.1 GCA_902826505.1 uncultured Acidobacteriota bacterium | reverse complement strand
GCGTGAATTGGGAATTTAGCTTTTATTCTTTTTCATTTTCAAGGACGCCCAACCATTTCAAGGCTTCGGTTCGATCGGTAAAAAATTCGACGCGGGCACCGCGGTTGGCGGCAACGGTTTTGAAAAACATGGATTTTTCATCGGGCTGAAAATTGGGAAAGAGACACGCCATCCGCAAACCGCGAATCTCGCCGGCTTGCGTTCCCGCATTATATGAATCGTAAGCCCGCAATTTACTAAGATCGATATTGCCTTCGTTGAGCACCCGGTTACAATCATGAGTCTGGCAGGCGGCGGCAAGATTAAACCAAAGAATTTCTAAATCTTCGGGTAAAATTACAAAATTATCGGGATGCGTGATGTGCAAATAATTCCCACGAAAATTTATTTCAACATCACGGTTCAATTCTAAATTTCGCATATTGATTCAGGAGAGGTCTGATTTGTTTTGATGGTTTGATTATCGACCTATTATTGCCGGAGGTCAAGAGAAACAAGCAATCGAATTAATAACCTTTGTGCTTTTCAAGTAATTCATCATCAACAAACACGCGGTAGATATGCGGTCGCAACCCGGCAAGCAGTTTGGTGCGTTCCTTTTCGATGCGAACCGAATGTTTTTCGTATATGCCGACCTCGAACGACCATTTTTCGACCAGTTGAACTTCGATGATTCCAAGATTCATCTTTTCGTTTTCGGGAATGTCGAGCGGAGCCGTCAGATTCGTCGGCGAAAAAAGCGAAAAACTCTTTTCGTCAATGATCTTGCCGTCAACTTTTATTTCCAGTGCGCCGAACATCTGTCCCCAGTAAAATTCGACTTTATGCGGCTCGCCGTGCCCGACTTCGAATGAAAATCTCATAGATTAATTAAAATTATTATTTGATCCGTTTTTTCAATTCTTTAACTTCTTCCTTTAAACGCGCCAAGCCTTTGACGTGCGCATTCTGGCGTTTGTATTCGTCGAGCGGTTGGACGGGCGTTCCCCACCACACGCCCGCGCGGACGATCTTGCCGGGCAAAACTCCGGCTTGCGAGCCGATGATCGCGCCCGATCTGACCGTTGCGTGGTCGCCGAAACCAACTTGCCCGCCGATCACGCAATCGTCCTCGATGACGGTCGAGCCGGAAATTCCCGTTTGCGAGGCGATCACGACGCGTTCGCCGATCCGGACGTTATGGGCGATCTGGACGAGATTGTCGATTTTTGTCCCGTTGCCGATCCGCGTTTCGCCGAGTGCGCCGCGATCAACGCAGCTGTTCGCGCCGATCTCGACGTCGTCGCCGATCGTCACGGTGCCGAGCTGCGGAAATTTCTCGTAACCGTTGGCGCCGTCGCGGATATAACCGAAACCGTCGGCACCGATCACGACGCCGCAATGCAGGATCGTATTGTTGCCGATGCGGCAGCCGTCCTCGATAAAAACATTCGGATGCAAAACGCAATTTGCGCCGATCTTAACGTTGTCGCCGATCTTTGCACCGGCGCGAAGCACGGTTCCGTCGCCGATCTCGGAATGCTCGCCGATGCAGACAAACGCACCGATAAAAAGATCTTTGCCGAGCTTTGCCGATTTGGAAATAACCGCCGAATTATGCGTGAGGCTTTCGCGTTTTTTCGGCGGATGGAGAACCGCCGCAATCCGGGCAAAGGCGAGCTTCGGATTTTTAACCTTGATGATCGGAATATTTGGAACCGCATCGAAATTTTCGGGAACCAGCAGACAACCGGCGTTTCCGGCGGGGAAACCTTCCGGCTTTTCGATAAAACTGAGTTCGTCTTCGCCTGCCTTTTCAAGACTTGCGACGCGCAAAATTTCCCGGTCGCCGTCGCCGTCGAGCTGTCCGTTTAAGAATTCGGCAATTTCTCGTGTTTTCATAAATTATTTATTGGGAGTATTTGTACTTTCGATTTCGGCGTGAATATCGACCGCTTCGAGAACCGGCAGAAGCGGACTGCGGAGCACGCCGCCGCTCGTGTCGCTGATCGTGTGAATCGCGACAAAAGCGTTTTCGTCGATCGCGTTGATCGTTTCCTTGATTTTCGGAATTTCAAATTGCGTCACGACGCAAAACAAAATATCCTGCGGCGTTTCGCGACGTGCTCCGCGCCCTTCATAAATTGTCACGCCGCGTTCCAGATCTTCGACAATCGCCGCTTTGATCTCGTCGGATTTCGTTTGCGAAACGATGATCACACCATTATATTCCTCAAGCCCGTGAATCAGAAAATCAATCGTTTTCGAAGCGGAGAAATAGGTCAGCATCGAGTAAAGCGCGGGTTCGATGCCGAGCGAAAATGCGGCGACCGAAAAAAGCCCGACATTGAAAACAAAGACGACATCGCCGACCGTCACGCCGGTTTTGCGGCTGATCAGCAGCGCGATGATCTCGGTTCCGTCCAAAACCGCGCCGCCGCGAATCGCGAGACCGATTCCCGCACCGAGAAAAAATCCGCCGAAAACCGCCGCCAGCAGCTTATCTTCAGTCACGACCGGATAGGGAAGCACAAAAATCGCCGCCGCCAAAGCGACGATCGCGACCGCGCTCGTAACCGAAAATCTTTTGGAAATCTGTCGCCAACCGAGGATTACAAACGGCGCATTGATCAAAAGGATCAGAAAAGAAAGACGGAAACCCGAAATTTGTGAAAGAAACATCGAAGTTCCCGTCACGCCGCCGTCAATAAAATGATTTGGGATCAGAAAACCGCGAAGCCCGAGTCCGGCAGAAAGAATTCCGAGAGCAATAAAAACAAAGCGGATGATTTTGCGATAAATTTGCTGCATTCCTTCAAGGCTAACGCAAAATCGGGCGAACGCAAAATATTTATCCGTGGTGGTTTCTTTCGGCTTCGTTGATCATCGCCTGTAGAAAAAATTCCATGCCCTCGATTTCAAAGCCGTGATCGCGTTCGATCCTTTTTAAGATCGGTGCGCTCTCGCTGTCGAGAAAATCAAGATCGGCAAGATCGAGCGTGATGTTTTTGCCGCGCGCGCTGCGCAGGTCGAGCGCGATTTTTTCGAGCAGAATCGCGTCGTCGTGCATCAGCGAGCCTTCGACCCGCAAAATCGTTTTTCCGCGTTCAACGTCTTCGATTTCGGTTAAAGTAGTCGGCATAATTCCAGATTGTAGCAATTGTTTGTAAGATTTCAATACGCTGGTGGCGGAAAAAAAGTTATTGTTTTACAAAAAAATAAAAAACGCGGTTCGAAAATTGAACCGCGTTTTGCCCATTTTCGAGAAGAACAATTATTCTTCCGTTCCATCAACTTCCGATTTGCCGTCTAAGCGTTTTTTGAACCGTTCTTTGAATCGTTCCTTAAATTGCTCCTTCATTTTTGCCGCCTCGGTGCGCTGTTCGGGCGTTAAAACCGCAAAAATCTGAGCTTTCGTTTTTTCCTTTTCGATGATCAGTTGTTTGGTCGTTTCGGCTTGATTACCGGCAATTTGCTGAACTTTTTCTTCATTGAAGATGCCGTCGATGCCGAGACTTTCCGCCTGTTTATGATTTTCGCGCAGACTTTCGGTCAACGGTTTGATCCGCGTTTTGGATTCTTCGAGAATCGTTTTGACCTGTGTTTTTTGCTCGTCCGAAAGGTTTAATTTCTCAGCCATCCGCATCAAACCGCCGCCCGCGCCAAAGCCGCCGTGCCGCATTCTGCCTTTTTGGGCAAAGATAAACATCGCTCCGAGACCCAAAATGGCGATCGCCAGAATTGCTATTGTTGCTTTTTTCACCTTTTCTCCTAAAATTTAATAACTCCAAAAATTGACGCG
>CADEFG010000576.1 GCA_902826505.1 uncultured Acidobacteriota bacterium | reverse complement strand
CGACACACGGACCGAACAACGACGGCTGCGATCCCGAATCGTGCAAGGACGTGCTGATCGAAGATTGCTTTTTCGACACGGGCGACGACTGCATCGCGATCAAATCGGGCAGAAACAACGACGGACGACGCCTTAACACGCCGACCGAAAATATCATCGTGCGCGGCTGTACGATGAAGGACGGACACGGCGGCGTGACCGTGGGAAGCGAAATTTCGGGCGGCGTGCGCAATCTTTTCGTCGAAAACTGCAAAATGGATTCGCCCGATCTGTGGAACGCGCTGCGCGTCAAAAATAATGCTTCGCGCGGCGGGCTTTTAGAGAATTTCTATTTCCGCAACATCACGATCGGCGAGGTTTCGCACGCTGTCATTACGATCGACTTTAATTACGAAGAAGGCGCGAAAGGCGGCTATACGCCCGTTATGCGAAACTTTTACGTCGAAAACGTGACGAGCCGCAAAAGCAAATACGCGATGGACGCCCAAGGTTTTGCGAATGCGCCGATCTACAATTTGAAGATCAAAAATTGCACGTTCGACAACGTCGCCGACGGCGCGATCGCCGAAAACTTAAAGGACGTTTCGCTTGAAAACGTGAAAGTGAACGGCAAAATAATCAATGATGTGAGCGCGATCAAAGTCGCGCCGCCGAAGAAAGGTTAGAGAAAATTTTATGTCAGAAAATAATTCAATCAATCGTCGTGATTTCGTTAAATCCGCCGCAGTTGCGGGCGCGGGTTTGTTGATGGCAAATTCTTTAAATGTTGCGGCGCAAACTTCGGCAAAAAAGCGTTACGCGATTATCGGAACGGGACACCGCGCGACTTCGATGTGGGGCGTGCAGATCGCCGAAAAGTTTAAGAACGAGATCGAATTTGTCGGACTTTGCGATAAAAATTCCAAACGCGTCGAAGCCGCCAAACAATTGATCGGCGTTGATTGCCCGACGTTTACGAATTTCGACGAGATGCTCGCCAAAGTAAAACCCGAGATTTTGATGGTCACGACCGTTGATTCGACGCATCATCAATTCATCACCAAAGCGCTCGCCAAAGGCATCAAGGTTATCACCGAAAAGCCGATGGTGACTGAGGCGAATCAGGCGCAGGCGGTTTTGGACGCGGAGAAAAAATACAATAATCCGCTGATCGTCACGTTCAATTACCGCTACGCGCCGAAGCACGAAAAGATCAAACAAATCGTCAGTTCGGGTGAGATCGGCGAGGTCACGTCGGTTGATTTCGCGTGGTATCTCGACACGTCGCACGGCGCGGATTATTTTCGCCGCTGGCATCGCTTGAAATCGGGCGGCGGAAGTCTCTGGGTTCATAAGGCGACGCATCATTTCGATCTCGCCAACTGGTGGCTGAATTCCGATCCGACGGAAGTGACGGCTTACGGAAAACTGAATGTTTACGGCAAAAACGGCGCGTTTCGTTCGACGAATTGCCGTCCGTGTCCGCATAAAGAAAAATGTCCTTTTTACTGGGATATGACGAAAGACGCGCGTCTGATGAAGCTTTACGCCGAAGCCGAATCGGTTGACGGCTACACGCGTGACGGCTGTGTTTTCAAGGAAGATGTCGATATTTACGATACGATGTCGGCGATCGTCAAATATTCGAACGGCGTTTCGATGAATTATTCGCTCAATGCCGCGATGCCGTATGAAGGTTATCAAATCTCGTTCAACGGCACGAAAGGTCGGCTCGACATCCGCGATTACGAACGTCAGCCGTGGGAAGTCAAAGAAGTTCAGGAAGTTTACTTGACGAAAAATTTCACGAAAAAGCGCGAAAAACTTGAAATGCCGAACATTCGCGGCGCGCATTACGGCGGCGACAACCGGCTTCAGGAAGTTATTTTCCGAAACGCCGAAGTTCCCGATTATTTGAAACTTCCGTCAGCCAGAGCCGGTGCGATGTCCTGTTTGACGGGAATCGCGGCGCGGACGAGCATCGAACAAAATCGTCCGGTCAAGTTCAGCGAATTGATTAAGCTGTAGGAATTATTGCCCGCGAATAAACGCGAATAGACGCGAATAAAATCAAAATAATTTTATTTAGCTATTCCTTTTTCGTGAAAATTCGCGTTTATTCGCGGGCAGAAGAAAAAATGAAGTTTTTAATCACGACATTTTTGCTACTTTTTTTGAGCGTTTTCAGTTTCGCGCAGAAATCGCCGATCGTCGTTTATCTCGCGGGCGATTCGACGATGGCTGAAAAAAAATCGGATAAACGTCCCGAAACGGGTTGGGGCGAATATTTGCAGAGCCAGTTTGACGACTCGCGCGTGAAAATCGAAAATCACGCGCAGAACGGGCGCAGCACGAAAAGTTTTATCAATGAAGGTCGCTGGCAAAAGATCGTCGATTCCTTGAAAAAAGGCGATTACGTTTTTATCGAATTCGGGCATAACGACGAAAAGCTCGATAAACAAGGCGTCGGCGCGGCGGCAAACGGCGAATATCGTGAAAATCTGATTCGTTTCGTCAAGGACGTTCGCGCGAAAAACGCGTTTCCGGTTCTTCTGACGCCCGTCATGCGCCGCCGGTTTAATGAAAAAGGCGAGTTCTTTGACACGCACGGCGATTATCCGGACGCGGTTCGCAAAGTCGCCGCTGAATTGAAAGTTCCGCTCGTTGATCTGCACCGCCGATCGGAGGCGATCATCAAAAACCTGGGCGAAGAAGCCTCGAAAAAACTGTTTCTGATCTTCCGCGAACGCGAGCATCCGAATTATCCGAAAGGAATCGAAGACAACACGCATTTTTCGTCGTTCGGCGCGGAACAGATGGCGCGCGCCGCCGCTGACGGAATCGCGGAATCGAAAACCGGTTTGGCGAAATATTTGATCAAGGATCGCGGCGACGAAGATTTTCATTCGCGGCTTTTGCCGACCAAATACGAAAACGGTTTTCGGCTCGACGGTTACTGGGTCTGGTGCGGTTCGACCGTCAAAGGCGACGACGGGAAATATCATATGTTCGCCTCGCGCTGGTCGAATTCGACCGGATTTTCGCCGTATTGGCTGACGAATTCCGAGATCGTTCATGCCGTTTCAGATTCTCCGCAAGGTCCGTATAAATTTTCGGAAGTCGCTTTACCCGCAAGAGGTTCGGAATTTTGGGACGGGCAAATGACGCATAACCCGGCAATTCGCAAAGCGGGCGACACTTACCTTTTGTATTACACCGGAACGACGTATCGCGGCGCGCGTCCGTCGAAGGAAAATCCGGTCGGCGAAACCGACGCTTTAAAGCTTGAAGCTCACATGGGCGAACGCATCGGTTTGGCGACTTCGAAATCGCCTTACGGACCCTGGAAAAGATTGGATAAACCGATCTTGGACACGGTGCCGAATTCGTGGGAGCAATATCTGGTTTCAAACGCCGCGCCGGTCGTTTTGAAAAGCGGGAAAGTGATGCTTTATTACAAAGGCGTCGAAAAATTGCGCGTTCACGCGATCGGTCTGGCGGTCGCCGATTGCCCGACGTGCGAATATAAACGCGTTTCCGATCAACCTTTAAATATGGGAATCGGCGCGGAAGACCCGTTTATCTGGCAGGAAAACGGTAAATTCAAAGCCTTGATGCTCGATCACGAACGGCGGTATTCGCCCGATAAAGAGATTTTTTACGCTGTCTCGGACGATGGTCTGAAATGGCGCGTGCCGCGCAATGCGATCGCCGTTTCAAAACAGGTTTTGTTCGCGGACGGCAACGACTACAATGAGAATCCGACCGTACGCCTGCAGGCTTTGCACGAACCCCTCATACCG
>CADEFG010000575.1 GCA_902826505.1 uncultured Acidobacteriota bacterium | reverse complement strand
GAAAGATCACCGGACTCGACGATGTCAAGTTCGAGCGCACCTTGGAGATCGTGCCGAGCGTGACGATCTCCGAAACCGGCAGCCGCAAACGGACGATCCCGAGCGCGATCCTTTTTGCCGATCCGTATGACCGCTTTTTAAATCCGACCGGTATTCAAGACCCCGGAAAATTTGTCAACGACCAGATCAAAAAAGACATCGGCGTCAATCTCAAATACACGTTGACGCCGAATATTACGCTTGATGCCGCGATCAATCCCGACTTTGCCGAGATCGAAGCCGATGCGCCGGTCGTCACGGCAAACCAGCGTTTTGAGCTGTTCTTTCAGGAAAAGCGCCCGTTTTTTCTCGAAGGAAAAGAGATTTTTGATTCTCCGTTGCAGCCGTTCTATTCACGAAGAATCGCCGACCCTGATTTTGCGGCAAAGCTGACCGGCAAGGTCGGCAAAACGTCGTTCGGTTTTCTGGCGGCGTCCGACAACCGCCCGGGAAATTATTCGGAAGACGAACGCACCGACATTGCCATTTGCCAACAGCAGCGACAAACGCTCAACAATAATAGCGACCCGGACGATGATATCAGTTGTTCGGCAGAAGATTTTGTCGATAAGAACGCCTTTTTCAGCGTTTTGCGGGTCAAGCGCGATTTTGGGAAGAACAACAATGTCGGATTTTTCGGGACGGCGCGGATTTTTCCGAAAAACCGCAACTTTGTCGGCGGCTTTGACGGAACTTTCAAGCTCGACCAGAGCACTGTCATGACGTTTCAGGTTTTGGGAACGCATTCGCGGAAAAATTTTTACAGCCCGCTCGCAGACAGCGTCGATTATAAAACCGGAAACGGTCTCGGATATTACTGGAGTCTGGATTACACGAAGGAAAAATTCGGCTATTTTGTCGAGGCTTCGGGACGTTCTTCAAACTATCGCACCGATTCGGGTTTTTCGCGGCGGACAAATACCAACACGGTTTTCGGCGCGGTCCGCGAAAGCACGAAATCCAACCCGAAGGCGACCTTGATCCAACTCAACAGCAATCAATTCGCGCGTTATACTTACGACTGGAAAGGACGTTTTCAGAACGGTTTCGGCGGATTTAACCTCAACGGGCAGTTTCAGGGAAATTTTTTCTTTTATTTTGAAACCGGAGTGATGCGCGAAAATCTTTACGAAGATGAATTCGGCGCCGATCGTCGCGGTGGCAACAGCGGTGCATTTTTTGGCGAACCCGTGCGCAAAGCGACCCAGCCGTATTTAAGTTTCAATCTCAGCAAAAATTTCAACAAACGATTTTTCGCCTACGGATTTGTCGGTTCGATCTTTAACGCCTTCGATTTCGATTTCGGCGGCGGCGGAAAATTTGACCGGAAAAGCCCGGCATATCTGGCGTGGTATGCGAGATTTCTTGAAAATCCGAATACCGCCGGACCGTATCCCGGACTTGATCCCGGACCGGGCTGGCAATTTGACGCGAACGTCGGTTTTGAATACAAACCGATCGACCCGCTCAGATTTTCGCTCGATTACACCAAAAGCCGTTTGAAACGCAACGATAACGGCGAAGTCGCCTTTGATACGAACATCTTTTCAATGCGTTCGACCTATCAATTTTCGCGGTTTGTCTATACTCGTCTGCGCTTAGATTACGACACTTTGCAGCGCAATGTCAGCGGGCAATTTCTGTTCGGCTGGAATCCGAATCCGGGCACGGCATTTTACGTCGGCTATAACGACAACTTCAATTACAACGGTTTCAATACGATCACCGGACAATTCGAACCGCGTTTCGAACGCAACAGCCGGACGTTTTTTATCCGCGCTTCGTATCTTTTCCGCAAGAGCTTTTAGGTTATAATTCCTTGTTGCTGCTGCTCTCAGCGGAAAAGAAAAGACGGAAGTTGAAAATTCAACTTCCGCCTTTTTTTATTTGGATACGTTATCAAGCGCGCCATTCGCTTTTTAATATTCCGTAAACCGCAAAATCGACAAAACGGTCGTGCAGCCAGCCCGCCTGCCGGGTGATTCCTTCCTCTTGAAAGCCAAGTTTTTCGGCGATCCGGCGACTTTTTGTGTTTTCCGAGCCGCACCGCATTTCGACGCGGTTCAGCCGTAATTCATCGAACGCATAATTTATCAGGACGCGGCACGATCTTGTAACCAAGCCTTTGCCCTGAAAAGATTCGCCGAGCCAAAATCCGATTTCAGTTTTTCGATTTACCCGGTCGATGTAGTTATATTCGATTTGCCCCGCCATTTCACCCGCAAACCAAATGCCGACGGCAAAACCTTCGCCGTCGGCAAACTGTTTGCGATTGCGCTCAATAAAGTTGTGCGTGTTTTCGATCGAACGATCAGCTTTAAGCCACGCCGACCATTTTTTGAGATGATTAAAATTTTCTTCGATCAACGCGCTCAATTCTTCCGCGTCGGACGGTTCATAAAGACGAAGCTCAATATTTTGATCGACTTGAAGACAGAACATCGAGGTTAAATTTAAACCATTATTTAAAAAAAAACGTCTTTAGGATGAAAAAAGGAAAAAAATCGGAGAAATTTTTAAATACTTTTTCCGCCAAATAGGTTTAGAATAAATTCTCAAATAATCAATCGGGATACAGATATTGACAGATTTTGAACCGGTCGGTTTGAGAAATGCGGATTAACCCGGCGTTTCTTTAAACCTTAAAACATCACTTTAGAAAGCGAGGAAATATTAAAATGAAAAAGTTTGCAGTCATAATTTTACTATTGCTCTTGAGCGCCGCCGTATCGAACGCGAGGGGCGAAAAATCCGAAGCTCGCACCCCGGGCTTCAGCGCTTGGTCGACGCCCGTAAATCTCGGCGCGCCGATCAATTCGCCTGCCAATGATCTGATGGCGATATTGTCGAACGACGGATTGACCTTATATTTTACATCTGACCGTGATGGCTCGAAGGAAGAAGATATTTGGTTTGCAAAACGCCGCAGCCGTCGTGCCCGCTGGGAAAATCCCGTCAATCTCGGGCGGGTCGTCAATTCCTCTTCGATGGATCGTTTGCGAAGTATTTCTGCCGACGGACGGATTCTTTTGTTTCAAAGCAACCGACCGGCGGGCAGTCAGGGCGGAAATGATATTTGGGTCACGACCCGCAGCGATCCGGGCGACGATTTCGGCTGGGGAGCGCCGGTCAATCTCGGAACGGTTATCAATACCAATGCGAACGAGCTTGCCGCCAATTATTTATTCGGCAACAGCCTGCGAAACGACCGGTTGTTTTTTTCGAGTTCGCGGCTGCGCCCGGACGGAAACAGCGATGCCGATCTTTATATGAGCGAAATTCCTGCCGGCGGTAGTTTTGGTCAGCCGGTCAATCTGGATGAGCTAAACAGTGCTTTCGACGAATCATGTCTTTGGGTGCGCGACGATGGTTTGGAAATATTGTTCAGCTCGAGCCGCGACGGTTTGAACAACAATGTGGATTCTTACGATCTCTGGTTGGCGACCCGCGCGAGCGTTGACGATAAATGGTCGGCGCCGGTCAGTCTCGGACCAACGGTCAATGTTCAGGGCAAGCGCGATGTCGGTCCGAGTCTCTCGGCAGACTGGCAGACGATGTATTTTACCTCGAACCGCCTCGGCGGATTGGGCGGATCCGATATTTATCTGGCGACGCGGCAGCGTTTGCAGAATAGTGAATAATCTATTCGGTTTTCCAACGCGGTTTGACGAGCGCCTCGAAACGCGGATCGGAACGCAGTGAATCGAGCATCGGGTCAACCAAAACCTGAACCGCATAGAGCCGGTCGAGCGGAAGCTCTTTTTCCAGGTAAGCAAAT
>CADEFG010000574.1 GCA_902826505.1 uncultured Acidobacteriota bacterium | reverse complement strand
TCTCGGGACATTTTTGAGGAGCGCGAAATTACTCGGATCGTGCTTTCCAACAAAGACTTTAAATTTGATTTTCATTTATCATCGGAAAAGTTTGAGACCTTTTATTTCGATAAACATTTTATGAGTATTTTCGGATTGAATTCCGATGCCATTGTTGCCGTCGTTCCAATCCCGGCGTTTAAGAAAGGAATGACGGCTCTGGTGATAAATGAAGACGTTTTAACCGTTGGCAAGATCGATTTGGACACTTATTCAAATATTTATTTTATAACCAATGAGCGTGGCGAATGGGTGCCGCTTGACGAAACGAATGTGATTGGCGAGCCAATCGGCTATTGTCCATTTTCTAAAGCTCATAGAAAATTTATCGAATTTTCAAGGATTGCTAAGTAATTAAACTTCCGCGGTTTGGGACGCGGATTGAAACGGGAAAGCTCAATGAATGCGATTTTTGCACTCTTGGTATAACACCTTTCCCGTTTAAATAGATTATAAGAAAATGGCAATTACGCCGGTCGAATACAAAAAGAAACGTTCGGGCACAACCTACAATCCGGACAAAAAATGCTACATCGGCTACCGGATCGATGTCTGGGTCAATAATGTCCGTTACCGCAACAAACGTTTTCCGACGCGGAAAGCTGCCGAAAACTATATTGATTCGCTCAAACTCAAAAACTCTTACTCCCGGAATGGTCTCAAATTCGTCGAACCCAAGGAAGTGCCGCGCGTGTCGGAGATCTTCCGGAGGCGGCTCGAAGTCATCAAAAAACATTCTGAATTGGTCCGCGCGAAACGCGTTTTCGCTTATTTTCAAAATCTTTTGGATTTCGATCTGCGCGTGACCGAGCTTCGCACGCCGCATTTTCAATCGTTTATAAATTCGCGGCTCGAAGACGGCGTCAAGCCGGAAACGGTCAACCGGGAAGTCAACGTGCTTTCACCGCCCTTTAAGACCGCCTCGGAAGTTTTTCCCGAAATTCTCGACGGGTTCGAGCCGCCGCGCATTCCGCGCCCGCGCTTTAAAAAATCAAAGGGACGCACGCGGGTTGTCACCGAAACCGAGAAAAATAATATCTGCCGGGAATTGACGTTGTCCAAAACGGCAAATGAAACCGAAAAGAAATATCAAAACCGCGTTCGCATCGGGCGGATGTTCGAGATCGCATGGCTTTTGGGATTGCGCTTCGGCGAGGTTGCCAAGCTCAAGAAAATGGATTTTCGCCCGCTCGACGGGACGCTCAAAGTGATCCGCTGGAAAACCGGCGCCGTCACATTGTTTGAATATCTCCCGGATTTTATCTGCTCATTGCTTCAAACCGCCGCGGACGCCTCCGAAACCGATTTTCTCTACACGATCAGCGGGAATTATCCGAAAAAGTTTTATTCGATCTTGCGCGATGCGGTTGAAAAATGCGGACTGGTTTACGGGCGCAAAGAGTTTGACGGGATCACGTTTCACTCGAACCGGCATAGCTTTACGACGCGGCTGATCCAGACGACGGATCTCGCGACGGCGCAAAGTCTAACCGGGCTTTCGACGAAAGATCTGCTGGGTTATTACGGGCACGCCACCGACAATTCAAAAAAGGCGGCGATGAAAAATCTCTACGGTGAAACGCCGGTCTTCAGCGTTGACGAACTGCAAAAAATTTACAACGGTGTGCAGGCAGGGAAATTGACCTTCGAGGAATTTTGCGCGCAGCTGGCGGGTGTCAGAATTGAGGTCGAAGGCACAAACCGGACACAAAAATTAAGGCTCGTAAAACAAGCTTAATCATTGCAACAAATGAAGGAAATATAAAAATCCTACCGAGGGCATTGAAGTTTAATAAAAAAGGCAGTCATTTCTGACTGCCTTTTTTAATTTTCATCAAGAATACTGAAAATTATCAATTGACGCTGTGCGAAACAACCGTTGCGCTTTTTATATTAAGACTGACGGTTTGTTTTTCAGCATCTTTTTTCATCGGGCAGGAATCTTTGCCTTTACAGCAGCAATCTTTGCCTTCCGATTTTTTTTCGCCGTTCATTTTCATCGGACAACTGTCACCTTTACAGCAGCAATCGGCTTTGTCGCAGCAAGCGGCTTTGTCAGATTTTGCCTGTTTGTCTTTCATCGGGCAAGAATCCTTTTTGTCGCAGCAATCCGCCGTATCTTTCGGCGAAACGTTTGATTGATTTAATGCAAACACCGTAATTGCCAGACACAAGGCAAAGACGACGGTCATTGCCATCATTACTTTCTTTTTCATTATTTTTTACCTCTAAATTTAGAAATGAGTTGTTTATTGTTTTGAGAGAAGCGCCTTTGAGCAAAACTCTTTCTAAATTCGGAAGACACAATTTTTGACGCGCCGGTCGCGGTGGTCGGAAACCGGCGCACGATAAGAAAAATCGGTCAAACCCGTGTTGTTTTCGGATTTGACCGATCTCAGAAAGCCCGAAAAATTATTAACTAAAACAGGAGTTTGTGCGGGAAATTCGTTTTTTTCGAGTTTGGCGACAAAAAAGCTGAATTTTAAGCCGCAGCATTCGAACGCATTGACGGATGCTGCCGTTTGCGTTGTTTCGGGAGACTTGTTTTTTGAAAAATTGCAATGCTCGGTTTGAATTATTTTGTTTGGAGGACAATGATCGGCTTTCGCTGAAGCTGCGATCATTGCCTGACAGCAAAAAAAACAATACGCGCCGCTCAGGGTTAACACCAAAAGCGCGGCGGACGCATTTTTGAAAAGAATTTTCGGTTGTAAATATTTCCGAAACATCAATTTAATTGTAAACCTAAAGGACTCAAAAAAGATATTATTAAATTTATTAATAATTAAGGTGTTCCAAACAATCAACGCTTATATTCGCGTTCGATCGCGTCGATCTTTCCGACGCGTTTTTTATGACGTTCCTCGGTCAGATCAACGGAAATCCAGGCTTCGACGATTTCCTTGATCTGGTTGAAATCATTTTGCCCGCTGCCCAGAGTTAAAACATTGGCGCCGTTATGTTCGCGCGAATTGCGCGCGAGCGCGACCGAATAACAAGCGGCGGCGCGAACGTTCGGAACTTTGTTTGCCGTCATCGCACTACCGATACCCGCGCCGTCGATAATTATTCCCGCATCGACTTTGCGTTCGCCGACGGCGCGCGCGACGGCGTGGGCAAAATCCGGATAATCAACCGCTTCTTTTGAGTTTGTCCCGAAATCGCGGACGTTTAAACCGAGCTCGGCGAGAAAACTTTTGAGTTTTTCCTTGAATTCAAATCCGCCGTGGTCACAGCCGACGGCAATTGTTCTGATTTTTGTCGTCGCGCGGCGCGCGGTTTTTTTAACCAGTAAGATGTTTCTTTCATTGATCAGATCGCTGGCGAGCGGCGTGAATTTGGCGTTTTCGGAAATCCTGAGTTTCGCGCCCGGTTCGAGCCCGCGCAGATCGTCTTCGGTGATCAAACTTTTCGCCGATTCGTCGCGGTCAAATTCCTTGTCGAGTTTTTCCTGCAATGAATTGACGACAACGCGCTGCGGAAAAGTTTCCGCCGGTTCTTCTTCCAGCGGAACATTGGCGAGGACTTGTTTGACGAGTTCGCGCACGCGCGCCCGGGTTTCTTTTTCTTCGGACATAAGTTTTTTAAAGACTGAAAGGAAAAAAGGTTAAAAGGTTAAAAGTTTTTGACGAAAGCGGATGATAATCAACCTTTTTAACCATTCAATATTTTTACTTTTAACCTTTCTCACAATTCTACTTTTGATTTATAGTATTTCTAAACAACATTTCAATCAAATCAAAAACTATGTCAACACAAACAGCCAAAGATTTTAGTGAATTTACC
>CADEFG010000573.1 GCA_902826505.1 uncultured Acidobacteriota bacterium | reverse complement strand
GACGCCGATCTCGGTTCTATCGTCGGCGTCGAAGTCAAAAGCGACATTGAACGTACGCGAATGGTACAGGGCAACTGCCGCCGAGACCGTTCCGGCACTGCTCGCGCCAACCGCGAGCAATTTCCCGTCGGCTTGCAGAACGGCGTTTTCCGCCCCATCGGCAGTGCCGTTAAAATCGGTCGTTAGTTTTCCGTCGCCGTCAAAGCCGGTGTCCAGCGTGCCGTCCGAATTGTAACGGACCAGCGCATAATCATACCCGCCGATTTGATTGGATTTACCCAGAACGACGAGCCGTCCGTCCGGCTGAATGACCACCTTCGAGACAAGATCAGTGGAGCTTGCGCCGAAAAAGGTCGTGACCTTGCCGCCGGTTCCGAAACCCGGTGTGTGAAGCGTCCCGTTCCCATTGTAGCGCGCACAGCCGAAATCCTGGTTGGCGACGGATGTTGAAACCGATCCGCAAACAAAGATCTTTCCGTCGGGTGTAACCGCTACGCTTTCCGCCGTAGCACCCAATCCGGCAAAATCGGTCGTCACAATCCCGTCGCCGTCAAACGTCGGATCGAGCGAACCGTCCGCATTAAAACGGACAACCAGAAAATCAAAGGTCGTCGTGGTCGGATTGGAATATCCGACCGCGACGATTTTTCCGTCCGCCTGAACGGCAACATCAAAAAATGTCGAACCGAATCCGCTCAACAGCGTCAATTTGCCGTCCGTGTCAAAGCGTTTGTCCAGACTTCCGGTGACCGAGGCGAAAATCACGGCGGGAAAAAGAAACAAAACTGTGATTATCGTGGCGATTATTTTATTTTTCAGCATCTTAAAATCTCTCCTTAAAAAATCGAACTCCGTTGATTAGTGCAGAACTTCAAAAAAACATTTCAGCAAGAGTGTCGAAACGCGAAAAAACATTTCACACGCCAACGAAAAAAGGTCAAAGCGATAAAACTTTTGACCTTCGGGATTTTGCTTTTTTACTTTTTTTACTTTTGATTGACGCGAAACTGAAAATCTGCCGCCGATTCTTCTTTGCCCGCTGCGTTAAAACCGTAAACTTTGACGAAATAATCGCCTTTCTTTAACTTAGCGGTCGGGAAAAATGTCTTGATCCGGGATTTTCGGGCAGTTATTTTGCCGCTTCGATAGACGATGGCGCCGTCGGCGTCAACGATCTCGGCGCGGTAAGTTTTGTAATCCGAAGTTTCGAGATTGAGCTCGAAATTCGCACCTTTCGTCTCTCTGGTAAGCTCAAGAATGCTCATTTTCCCTTCCGAACGAAGCGTTCCCGCAAAGAGCACGATCGTCGCCACGACGGGTTTCGAAATAACTTCTTCCGGCAGATTTTTATTTAAATTATCGGTATTTATATTTGAAGGCGTTTTATTATTTTCGGGCTTGTCCGGCAAATTGACGTTCAAATCAACCGCTAAATTTTTATCTTCATCAACCTTCGGCGACGTTTGTGAAACGGTCGGCGTCGGCGTGAGCTGCTGCGCGATCGGCGGTTGGCTGTCAGAAGACTTGAAGACCAGCAACCACAAACCAAAAACCAAAAACAAGACCGCCAACGCCGCGCCGAAAGCAAATTTCGGCGTTTTGAATAAAGTTGCCAGCATTATCCAAACCGGCGGATTTTCGGCAATCGCCTTGGTTCCACCGGCGACCGATTCTTTTTCGGCGGCTAATTTTGCAAACATTTCGCGGGTCAACGAAACGCGCTGACGACGCTCTTTTGTCGTCAGAAAGTTTTGCTCAAACTTTTGTTTTTCAGGAGCGGAAAGCGTTGCGCGAAGATAAGATTCGATCAATTCATCTTCCGCCACGCGGATCTCGTCAAACAATCCGGCGTCTTCGGCGATGAATCTTTTTTCAAACGCGGTTCTTTCCGTGGCGGGCATTTCGCCGAGCAAGAAGCGGCGAATTTCCCTTTCATTTTTGAATTCTTCTTGAGTCACTTTTTCCTTTCTCAATCTTTAGTGCCAAAACTCGCAAAAACATTTCGTTTTGCTTTGGGTTAAGTATTTCGAAATTGGCTTTTTCTTTCAATTCTCAACTCTTTGACAAACAGCAATCGCGGACGCAATTTTCGAGTTTGCTTTTCAAACGGCAGACGCGAATCCGCAAAGTATTGAGCGAAATATCAAGCGAATCAGCCAACCGTTTGCGGGTCTGAATCATTGTGCGCTCGTCCGTGTCGTGATACGCGATCAAAAGCCGCCGCGTTTCCAAACCCATCGCCGCCAGACATTTTTCGAGACAATCAAACCGCCGCTCGTCGCGCTCATTTTCATCCGCTTCGCTTTTTCGAGCAATTTTGTGAACGTTCGGGTTTTCTTCGAGCGATTCGCTGCGACGTTCAACAGTCCGGAGACTTTCCTTGAGAACAAATTGGGCAACGGTCGCCGAATAGGCAAATATGTTTTGAATTTCTTCGCCTTCCGCTATTTTTTTGATGATCCGGTCAAAAACCGTGTCGGCGAGTTCTTCCGCCGTTTCGCAATTGCGCCATTCAAAGAATTTGATGAGCCGCGTCCGCAAAGATTCATACTTCGCACCTGCCGTTTCGCGATCGGCGGCGTCGAGCAATGCCAGAAGTTTGTCGAAACCTGTCTGCAAATATAAATCTGTCACTAATTTTTGTCAGGGAAACATTTGATAAAACAACGTCAGTTTAGATTAAAAAGCGAGAAATGAGAAGTAAGCAGCGAACCTCGCTAACCGCTTTATTTTTCGCTGCTTACTTCTCATTTCTCGCTTTTTAACGCCATTCGCCCTGAATCGTAAAACCCGCCCAGAAATATGGCGCCCGAAAGCGCGGAATTTGTTTCATTTCAATTTGGGCGGCGCGTAAAGCCGAAGCCGGTGCGAGTTTTTTCTGCAAAAGATGCTGGTAAAAACGCTTCATAAATTCGGCGGTTGCCGCGTCTTCGACCTTCCATAAACTCGAGACGATGCGTTTTGCGCCGGCATACATAAATCCGCGTGTCAGACCGATCAGACCTTCGCCGCGAACATCTTTGCCAAGCGCCGTCTGGCAAGCCGAAAGAACGACCAGATCGCTATTTAAATTCAAATTATAGATCTGATTGAGCCGTAAAAAGCCGTCCTGCGGTTTACCGTTCCTGTCAAAAAGCGAAAGCACCAAGCCGGAAAATTCCGGGCGCGAAGTATCGAGAATTCCATGGGTCGCAAAATGCAGAATGCGGTATTTTGCCAGATTTTTTTCGGTCGCGTTTTCGCGGTTTGCCTCAAAATCGATGTTTAGATCAACCTGATCTTTCGGCGCAAAAGCGGAAATATTTCGTGCCTCGATGCGCGATGAAAGAAGTCGTGGAAATCCTTTTTCCAAATCAAGATCGCGCAAAACCCTGCCGAGTTCCGAAGCAGACTTCGGCGTTGCATCGATGTTTTTGGCGACGCTCGAAAGCCGTGTATCGGTCGCTTCAAAAACCGCGTCGGCAAAGATCGTCAGAGATTTTTCGGGAACTTTACTTTCCGATGAATTCCGCCGGATTTCCGCCAAAACATTTGCCGACGGGAGCACGACAAGCTCGTTGTTTTCGATCAATGATCGGATTTCGACGTTTGGCGTGCGGTCTTTGATTTTCAAATTTGAGATTTGAGTATTGAAATTTGAAATCGTCAGCGAAGCATACGGAATAAACTGCAAAATACCGTCGGCGACGATGGCGAGCCGTTTACCGACGATCTTTTCGGCGACCGGCGCCAACAAGACGGCACCCAAGTTTTTTGATAATTCATTTGTTTTTGCTGCGTCCGCCTGACTGTGCGAAACGATCGAGCCGTAAAAATCCTTGTCTACTGT
>CADEFG010000572.1 GCA_902826505.1 uncultured Acidobacteriota bacterium | reverse complement strand
AGCGTCAGCGTTTCAGACTGATTCTATTTCAAACTCGCGTTTATTTTCCCGATAAATTCGTTGATCTTGTCGTTTTCGATCCAGCGCAAAACAATCACCAAATCGTTTTCGGGGTCAACATAAATAACGTTCGTGCCGTTTCCGATATGCGCAAAAGCCGTCGCGGGCGCGTTTGCGTAAAGTTTTTTGTCGGTGTTCAGAAACCAGTTCATAAAACCGTAGGTCGGCTGCGGCACGGTCGGCGTTTTGGCTTGTTTGATAAAGGTTTCGGAAAGAATTTGGCGGTCGCGCCACTTGCCGTTTCGCGCCGTCAAAAGACCGAAACGCGCCAGATCACGCGCCGAGATAAACATTCCGCCGCCCCAGTGACCGCCGCCGCTGACCGATTGAATAATCTGTCCGTCAATCACGACAAACGAATTTTCATACCCGAACCAGCGCCACGAATTTGACGCGCCGATCTCGTCCATCACGTTTTCGCGCAAAACCTGCGGCAGCGGTTTGCGCCAAACATTCAAAGCGGCGAGCGCGAGCGCATTGACGCGGACATCGTTGTATTCATAAACCGTGCCGCCCGCGTTGCGCGGACGATTGAGCCAGTTTTTCGGTTCGCGGTCGGGGCGGTCTGCCCAATCCGGCTTGCCCCACAAAGTGCCTTCCCAATCGCTCGTTTGGCGCAGCAGCTGTTCCCAGGTGATCTGCCGGTTAGGCGGCGTTTCAAAAAGTTCGAGAAACCGCGATTTGCCGAATTTCTCCGGCGCGTCGTTTTTTTCAAACGGCTCGTAAACCTGAACCGGCGCGGAATAATCGGCGGCGCGGTCTTGCAAACTACGAATCAGTTTGCGGTCAAAAGCCAGTCCGACGACGGTCGAGAGAAAACTTTTCGTGACGCTGAACGTCATATCGACGCGCCCCACATCGCCCCATTCGGCAATGATGTAGCCGTTGCGGATGATCATTCCGGTCATCGCCCCGCGCTCTTTAAACGCGCCGACCGCTTCGCCGAACGGTTCGCGCCCGAAGGTTTGATAATGCGCGAGTTCGAGATTGCGTGGCGCTTTCGACTCGCTTTCGACGGCAAAATCAACGGCTTCCTTGAGCTTCGCGGCGTCGAATTTTGCTTGCTCGGGCGTCCGCGTTTCCCAGTTCTCGGCGGTCGGAAAATAAATTTTCTGGGCAAAACCGTTCGCGGAAAAAGCCAAAAGCAAGAAAAAAAGTATCGTTGCAGCGCACAAATTTTTAAACATAATTTTGGAAAATAAACTTTGATTTGTCAGCAGATTATCAAACAAACTTCGGATTTTGCCAAACCCGCAAACCGTCATTGCGGATTTTCCGGCTTTTTCCGGCAAGTTTAGAAAAACCTTTGTCTTATCGGCGCAAATTTGTTTTAATAAAGATATGCAAGCCGTCAACCAGCAAAGAACCGAAAACGAATTACTGTCATATTTTAAAGAAGTCCGCGCGCGCACCGAGGAACTTTGTGCGCCGCTCGAAACGGAGGATTTCATCCCGCAGCCGACGGTCGACGTTTCGCCGCCGAAGTGGAATATCGCGCACACGACCTGGTTTTTCGAGGAAATGATCCTCAAACGGTTTGCGCCCGATTACCAGGTTTTCGATCCTGATTTCGGCTTTCTTTTTAACAGTTATTACAACACGATCGGGACGCGCACGAATCGCGACGAGCGCGGCGCACTGTCGCGTCCGACGGTTGCGGAAGTTTTTAAATATCGAAAATATGTTGACGCGCAAATGAGCGAATTTCTTTCCGAAGAATTGTCCGCCGAAATAAAAGATCTTGTCGTTTTGGGTTTGAATCACGAACAACAGCACCAGGAACTTTTTTTGACCGATCTGAAATTTACCCTGAGCCGCAACCCGCTATTTCCCGTCTATCGCGAAAATTACGCGGTTGAAGAAATCTGCGAAATGCCGAACGCCGGATTTGCCGCGATTGCCGAGGGAATTTACGAGATCGGTTACGCGGGCGACGGATTTTGCTTTGACAACGAGCTCGGACGGCACAAAGTTTTTCTCCACGATTTTGAAATTCGTCAATCTTTGGTAACAAACGCCGAGTATCTTGAATTTATCGAAGACAAGGCTTACGAAAATTTCAATCTGTGGCATTCCGAAGGCTGGGATTGGGTTAATCAAAACGCGGTCAACGCGCCGCTTTACTGGGTTGATCGCGACGGCGAATGGTTTAGTTTTACGCTTTCCGGTTTGCGCCCGATAAATTGGGACGCGCCCGTTGCGCACGTTTCGTTTTACGAGGCGGCGGCGTTTGCCGAATGGAAGAGCGCGCGTCTGCCGACCGAATTCGAATGGGAAATCGCTTCGACGAAATTCGAATACGGACTTCGCTGGGAATGGACGAATTCGGCATATCTGGCGTATCCGAAATTTAAAAAAGCGGCGGGCGCAGTCGGCGAATACAACGGCAAATTTATGATCAACCAGATGGTTTTGCGCGGCGCGAGCGTCGTCACGCCCGGTGGTCACAGCCGCGCAACATACCGCAATTTTTTCCACCCGAACCTGCGCTGGCAATTTACTGGAATAAGATTGGCAAAATAATCTTTTAACTATCAAGGGGTATCAATGCAAACATCAAGCGCTGCCAAACACGACACTTTCGCCGAAGATGTGCTGAAAGGTTTATCGTCCGAACCGAAATCGCTGTCGTCGAAATATTTCTACGACGACGAAGGTTCGCGGCTTTTTCAGGAGATCATGAAACTGCCCGAATATTATCTGACGCGGGCGGAATTGGAGATTTTTCAAACGCAGACGAGCGAAATTTTCGAGTCTTTAAATGCCGCCCGCGCCGAGTTCGATTTGATCGAACTCGGCGCGGGCGACGGCACGAAAACCTCTCTTCTGGTCGATTATTTCCTGCGTCAAAACGCCGATTTTCACTTTGTGCCGATCGATATTTCAGCCGAAGCCTTGAATTTCTTGACCGAAAAATTCGAGCGCCAGTTTCCCGCGCTTTCGATGAAAGCCGAACAGGGCGATTATTTTCGCACCCTAGAAACTTTCCAGCAACAATCGAACCGTCAAAAAGTTATTCTTTTTCTCGGTTCGAACATCGGAAATTTTAACGAACAGCAGGCTTTGAACTTTTTCCGTCATCTCGGCGAAGTGATGAATCCGCAGGATTTTCTTTTTATCGGTTTCGATCTGCATAAAAATCCGAAAACGATTCTGCGCGCTTATGACGACGCGAACGGTGTGACGGCAAAATTCAATCTCAATCTCTTGAAACGCATCAACCGCGAGCTCGGTGCCAATTTCAACATCGAAGAATTTTCGCACTACGCGAGCTATCATCCGACGGAACGCGCCGCCCGTTCGTTTCTAATCAGTCAAAAAGCGCAAACCGTTTTTATCGAAGCGCTTAATCAAACTTTTGAATTTGAAAAATGGGAACCGATCTTTATGGAGATTTCGCAAAAATATGGCGTTCGAATGATCGAACGCCTCGCCGAAAAGAGCGGTTTTCAAATCGTCAAAAACTTTTTCGACAGCAATAATTTTTATACGAATTCGCTCTGGAAACCGGCTCAGAACCATTGGCGGTAGCGATTGGCTTTGATTTTAATGTTTGCTGACAACTTTTTACTAATAAACCGTCCGCTTGCGGCAGACGGTTCTGACCCATTGAATGAATTTCACAATTCTGCGTTTTGACCAGATCGATTCAACCAATATCGAAGCGTTAAATCAGGCAAAGCGCGGCGCGGATGAAGGTTTGTGCGTGGTAGCGCGACGGCAAACTGCCGGTCGCGGACGAAAGGGTCGTGTTTGGTGTTCAAACTGTTATGCT
>CADEFG010000571.1:1913-3842 GCA_902826505.1 uncultured Acidobacteriota bacterium | reverse complement strand
AAATGTTTTCTTCCGTAATTTAACTCGGCTGAGTCGAACGAAGTTGATAGATGCCTTCGGTGACGACTCTTTCACCTTCTTTTAATCCTGATTTAATTTCGTAAAAATCCGCACCTTCTACGCCAAGGGCAACGGGACGTTTTTCAAAAGTCTCGCCGCCGTCGAAAACGAACACGAAACTTTGACCTTGCTCAGTAACAACCGCTTTTTTCGGCACGGCGAGAACCGTCTGATTTCCACTAGTATCAACCGTAATCTCGACAAACATTCCATCGCGCAGACGATTTGTGGGATTTTTGACTTCATAAATAACCGAAACAGTTCGCGTTTGCTCATTGACGGTCTGCCCGATGGAAACGAGTCTGCCGTCGCCGTCTGCTGTGCCGATGTTATAAACTTCATTTGATAATGCCGAAGCCGTAAAACTCGCCCGTGTTGATTCGCGCACGACGGGCAAATCCTTCTCGAAAACCTGTGCTTCGAGCAGAACGGTTGAAAGATTAGCCAGCGATAAAATTTCCGTGCCTGTTTCAACCTGCTGTCCGCTGGTTGCTTTAATTTCATTGATAATTCCGGTTACGGGAGCGGTCAGCGGAAAAGTCTTATTCGGTTGGCGCACCGTCGGCGCACGGAAAATCGTCTGTCCGGCGTTGGCTTGCTTGATTTGATTTTCGAGCAGTTTAACCTGCTGTTCGGCAGAAGAAATTTCCTGTTCGGCGACTTTAACGGCGGTTTGTGCTTCTTCGAGCCGCTTTTTGGGAACTGCGCCGACTTCAACCAGATTTTCCGAACGCCGCAATTCACGGTTTGCTTGAGCAAGTTGAGTTCTCGCCTGATTCGCTTTGGCGCGAAAATCGGCTTGCTGTGATTGAAGCTGCAAAACCGTATTTTTGATGTCCAAACGCCGTGCTTCGACATCGCGTTGTTGGGCTTCAACGTCCAATCTTTGCTGTTCGAGAGCGGTTTGCCCCGAAACATCCAAAACCTGCTCGACGTAACCGATTTGTTCGCCGCGTCCAACGGCTGAACCAAGGGTAATTCCTTCGCGCAAAACGATTTTTCCGGCAACCGGCGGCACGACGACTGCCTTTGCATCGGGACGCGCCCGAACTGTTCCGGTTGTTTTCAGACCGCCCGTAATCTGACGGCTTGAAACGGGTTCGGTTTTAATGCCGAAAAGAATTTGCGATTCTTTCGGGACGGTCAAAACGGTTTTCGTTTCCAATTGATTGGCGGGATTTTCGACAGTCGCATTCGGCGAAATTTCGGCGATAACCCGCGTTTGACTGGGCGGCAGAAAAAAGGCGAGAGCCGCAGTTCCGAGCGCGAAAATCAAAAGCGCGGCAACGGCAAGCGGCGCGATTCTTTTAAAACTCATTTTGCCGCTTCGCTTTGCCGCATAAACAACCGCACCGATTGAGCCGAGCGTCAATAAACTCAAAATCGCTAATCCAAGCCAAAACGATGAGCGAATCGGCGCGGAAGCCACCGACACCGGAAAATCAACCGAAAAAGTGCGGTTATCGGCAGTTGCGACATTAAAAACGATTTTGTAATCGCCCGAACTCGAAAAAGCATAGGCAACTTGATAATTGCCGCCCGCTTCTGCTTTTGCCGCAATATTTTCCGCGATGACAGTTCCGTTTGTCTGCGTAATTTTTGCTGTAACATTCGCTTTTTCAAGCAAAACAGGTTCGCCGCCGCCGAAGCCGCCTTCGACTTTTTCGGCAAAACGAACCAAAAACTGTGCTGTTTCGCCCGTTCGCGGATCTGCCGGAGAACGCCGCAATACGACATTAAACTCGCCCACATCGGTGGTCAGATTGCGCTCCGCCGAAACGACCGTAACTGCCGCCGAAGCCGTCTGATTATTGCTTTGCGTTCCGTTTTACGCTCCAACAATCGGCAGACAAGAAACTGAAAGTACCA
>CADEFG010000571.1:0-1903 GCA_902826505.1 uncultured Acidobacteriota bacterium | reverse complement strand
CCAAATTTGAAATCTGAAATTTAAAATCTGAAATCTTCATTTAGTGTGAATGCGCCGAGCCGTAAAGTGCTTCCATCGTCAAAACGTCTATGCGGACGGCTTGCGTGATTGATTTAGCAGTCGCTTCGTCTGCTCCGTTGGCTTTAATGTCTTCGCCGAATTTAATTTTTGTGTCGTGATTTTTTCCGGCAAACTGTGCCAAAAATTCTTTTGCCACGCCGTCTGCCCGAACTTCTTTAATCGTCGGCATTCCATTTTTACTTTCGTAAATAATGATGATTTCTTTGCCGTCAGCTTTAACTAAAGTCGCCGCGCCGATTTGTGTGCGTTTGCCGTCTTTGGTTGCAAAAGCGAGATACGAATGATGGTCTTTATCTGGAACTTTGCCGCCCGTATCTTTTTCAATCGAAGCGATTTTGTCAGCCGGAATGTCTTTGTGTTGCGTCGTAAATGATTGTGCGTCCGTAAAAACCGCTTTCACCGCCGCCGGAGTTTCATCATCCGTTTTGGCTGTATTTGCCGCGTTAGTTGGCTTCGCCGTGTTGGTTGTCGCTTGATTGTTAGTTGCATTCGTTGTGGTTGTCGGGGTTGAACCGGACGAACACGCGCCCGCCAAGCCGATGATTGCAATCAATCCGATAATTGCTAAAAAAGTAAATTTTTTCATTTTTCTTCCTCTTCCTGTTTTTTATTTTTCGAGATTTCCGGTTTTTTCTGCATATTGACCGTCTCGATTGATTTCAAAAGTTTTTCGCGGTTTGCTTGCGACGGAGCTAGATCTTCCGAAGGCAAAATTGACGAAACAGGTATTAAGCCTGTTGGCGGAATGACGCTGCCGAGTGCCGTTTCGAGTTCGTTCAAAGCGTTGTAATAATCGCGCAGAGCTTGATTGTAGCCGGTTACATTTTCGGTCAAACGACGTTGTTCGTTGACGACTTCAAAGATCGAAAATTCGCCGAAACCGTATGCCGCGCGAATTGATTTTAAGTTTTCTTCCGAACGTGGAATGATTTGCACCGCATAAATCGTCAGCGTTTCCGCCGCCGCCCGGTATTTGCGAAAAGCAATGGCAACATCGCGTTTGATGGTTGATTCCAAAAACTCACGATTGCGAGTCGCTTGTAATTTTTCGCCCGTTGCCGAAGCGATTTCGCCTTGATTGCGGTTGAAAATCGGAATATCAACCGTTACGCCGAAAGTTAATTCATTATCCCTATTAGTAACGCCGCCGCCGATAATAGGCGGAAAATCGGTAATGCGTTTATTGCGCGAATAAGTGACCGAACCCGCGACATTCGGGACGGAATTGGCTTTTGCCAGATCAATTCGTGCCGTGCCGAGTTCTTCGCCGAGTTTGGCGGCTTGCAAATCGGCGCGTTCCCGCAAAGCAATATCGGTCAGTTCGCTCATTCCCAAATCGAGACGCGGCGGGCGTTCATTTTGCGGTGCTAGCCTAATACTTTCGGCAACGTCCGCGCCGATGATATTTTTCAGTTGCAAAAGAGCGGTTTCCAGATCGTTTCGCGCCTGAATCGTCTGGATTCGCAAACGGTCGGCTTCGACTTTGATTAAATTGACATCGAGCGGCGCAACATCGCCTTCTTTGAGCCGCGCCTCGATTACCCTAACTATTTCCAGATTGGCGGAAATCAGTTTTTCCAAAACATCGAGCTGTCTGGCAGCAGAAAGCGCATTGGTGTAAGCGGTGCGAATCTCTACCGCGAGCCGTCTTTCAAGCGCGGAAATTTCCGTGCGAACCTGCTGTAATTCGAGTTCGGCAACCGCCACGCGCCGATTTCTTTTGCCACCCGTTTCAAAAACTTGGCTGACACCGACCGAAAATTGACTTTCGTCGCCGCCGCCCAAAATTCTCGCCGTGCCGTAATCGCCGCTCAAAGTCGGA
>CADEFG010000570.1 GCA_902826505.1 uncultured Acidobacteriota bacterium | reverse complement strand
CCCGCCGGATGAAAAATTAACGATCGATGCGAGTCTCAAAAACGGACAGATCGCGCTCGAATTTATCGCCGCAAACGAACCGCAAAAGCGTCTCGCGGTCAATAACGTGTTAGCGGCGAACGCCGAAAGAATCGCCGTTTTGCGGCGCAAAATGCAGAAATTTCTGGCAAGTTACCGGTTGACCGAACTCGGTGACGAGCTTTATCAGATCGTCCGGCTCGAAGCCGTCCTGCTGCGCGGGAAATGGCTTTCGGAAGAAGACCGCGAACGCCTCAAACGCAATCCGAAAATTCAGAAATTTATTGATAATGTTAAAGATTTCGGCGTAGCCGTCAATAAATCCGAAGACGAAATTTTATTGGAAATCTACGGCAAATCTGCATCCGAAAATCAAAAATACGCGGCGCAGATCGAAGCAAAAGAAAAGATCTTCAACCAATATTTGTTCGAGCTTTTGCGGCTTCAATATCAAAAACCGGACGCCGTAAAATTGACGTTTTTCAGCGAAAACGCGGCGGCGTTGTTTCGGCTCGTCAGGTTTTATCTCGCGCATTTGAAGGAAATTAAAGGCGAGGTCAAACGCGTTGTGCTTTTTACTTCGGTCAAACAAGCCGACCAAAAACCCGACGCGAAACCGCTTTTCGACCGCGAAATCTGGCGGCAGGAAATTCCGGTTTCCGCCAAAATGTTTGACTCTTCGCCCAGCAATGTCGTCGGGATTTTACTCGAAATCGAGGGCGATCTGGCGCTCGCGCGGTTCGGCGCGGAAAGCGGCATTCATCGTTTTGTATCGGGATTAAAAAGCGACCGCGTGCTGGTCGGCGTGACCGAATCGGATTTTGAAAAATTCGAAATTTCCGAAGATTTAGCAAAGCGCGAGGCGGTCAAATTTCAAACCGAACGCCGAATTTACGATTCTGCGCAAAATCAAGTCAAAGATTTGAATTTGAATAAAACTTACTCGCTTGAAAATGCTGATTTGAAAGAAGTATTTACAAATGCTATTCAGGAAAATCTGCAAAACACCGCAGATAATTTGATCGAATAGTCAGAACCGTCTGCGGTAGCGGGCGGTTTAACGTATTGCAACTGAGCACCGATTTCGACTGAAAATCAACAAAATTAAACCATCCGCTACCGCAGACGGTTCTGACAAGATGCAAGTTTCAATTCCCGTTCTCGTGACGGAACAAAAACAACCAAACAGTAGCGCGCCGACGGTTTTTGTGCGCCCGCTTTTTTCGCTCGCGCCGGTTGCGCAAGGCGCGGGACTTCAGCGCGCCTTGAACAAACTCGCGCAATCTTTGCGCGCAAGTTTTGACGAATACGCCGCCCAGGCGCGGCATAACGATCTCGCGTGGCACACGTTTTCGCCGTATTTAACGTCGAAAATCCTGCAATTTCGCCTGTTTTTGAGCAATCAATCGTTTGACTGCAAATATCTTTTCGTGACGTTTGACGCGTTCGGCAAACGAATCGCCTACACGCCGAACGTCCCGAATTTTTGGTTCGAGCTCGAACGCGGCGAGGATCTTCAGCGGCGTGCCGAAGACGCGCTGACCGAACATTTCCGCAATCTCGAACGCCGCGACGGGAAAGGAACACAAAATCCGGCGGCGCTCTCGTTCGGGTCAAAAGCCTTCGTGACGACGCTTGATCTGAATTTTCACGCGCCGCAAAAATTCGAGAAAAAGGAAACGAATCTTTTTGCGATGCTCGGCGGCGAGCAGAAATTGGACGGCGCGCAGGAATTGCGGCGCGTCGGGCGATGTTTGGACGAGCTTTACCCGGACGATCTGGAACGCGCCGTCGGACGCGCCAAAGAAACGAAAGAATTGACGAAACTGCTTGACTCGAAAGACAAGCGTCCGGTTGTTCTGATCGGCAAAAATCAGTCCGGCAAAACGAATCTGATTCACGAATACGTTTTCAGCCAAGCCGGGCGAAGACCAAAAAATCGTTCGGCGCAAAGTCTGGTCTGGCTGGTTTCGCCGCAGCGTCTGATTTCGGGAATGTCGATGGTCGGGCAGTGGGAAAATCGGCTGACGGCGATTTTGAAAGAAGCGCAGGAAAAAGACCATTTGCTTTATTTCGACGATCTTTTGGGACTTTTTTTCGCGGGCGTCAGCGCAAGTTCGGATCTGAATGTCGCGCAGGTTTTAAAACCTTACGTCGAACGGCGCGATGTTCGCGTGTTGGGCGAAATCACGCCCGAAGCCTGGCGCGTGCTGAAGGAAAAAGACCGCAGCTTTGCCGAACTTTTTCACGTTTTCCGCTTGGCGGAAACGACCGCCGACGAAACGCTCAAAATTCTGCTGGCGGTGCGGCGCGAACTTGAATTCAAATTCAATGTCCAATTTGGTTTGGACACTTTGCCGACCGCACTTGATCTGCAGCGCCGCTATAATCGCGAGGCGTCGTTTCCGGGCAAAGCGGCGAGTTTTCTCAAACAGATCGGCAATAAATTTCAAAACGCCGCGATCAAACGCGAAAATATTTTGCAGGAATTTCAAATCAAAAGCGGTTTGCAGGTCGCGTTTCTCGACGATCAAACAAAGCTCGAACGCGCGGAAATCACGAAAAAAATCGCGGAAGGCGTGATCGGTCAAAAAGCGGCAACGGAAGCGGCGGCAGACGTAATTTCGGTCGCCAAATCGCGTCTTAACGAGACCAACCGCCCGCTCGCATCGCTACTTTTCCTCGGCGCGACCGGCGTCGGCAAAACCGAAGCCGCCAAACAGATCGCCAATTATCTTTACGGCAGCGATGAAAAACTGCTCCGGTTCGATATGAACGAATTCGTTGCGCCTTCCGACGTTGCCCGATTGGTTGGAACATTCGATCAACCCGAAGGTTTGCTGACTTCGGCGATCCGGCGACAGCCGTTTTCGGTCGTTCTTTTGGACGAGATCGAAAAGGCGGACGCGCAGGTTTTCAATCTGCTTTTACAGGTTCTCGGCGACGGGCGACTGACGGACGCGCACGGGCGCACGGCGGATTTTTCGAACGCGATCATTATTTTGACCTCGAATTTGGGTGCACGCGAAGCGAATGTCAAACTCGGTTTTCGCGAAAAGAACGAATCGAACGCGAGCGTTTACATTCGCGCGGCGGAAAAATTCTTTCGTCCCGAATTTTTCAACCGCCTTGACCGGATCATTCCGTTCGAGAATTTGAGCCGCGAAGATGTCGGACGAATTGCGCGAATCGCGTTGCAAAAAGTTTTTGCCCGCGAAGGATTTGTGCGCCGCAATTGCCGGCTCGAGCTCGAACCTTCGGCGCTCGAACGAATTATTGATGAAGGTTATCATCCCGAACTCGGCGCCCGGGCGCTCAAACGCGCGATCGAAAAAAATCTGACGCAACCGATTGCCGCGCGGCTTTCGGCAATTAAAACGACCGCCCCGACGATCATCAAAATTTCGCGGGTTGAAGATAAATTCGTCACGCAGGTTGAAGAGATCAAACCGCTTGCCGCCGCCGCGCAAAACATCTGGCACGGACACGATTTTTCCGACATTCAAACCGAGCTTGATAAAATTGAAGACGCGCTCAACCGGATCGAAGACCAAATCGAACCGCTCAAACCGACAAGCGAGATCATTCCGGACGACGCGAACCAAACGCGTTACTTTCTCGCACTCGAATATATCAAACGCATCGAACGAATGATCGAACGCGCCGACAATTGGAAAACGATCAAAAACCAAAAGCCAAAAACCAAAGCCCAAAGACAAATCGTTTCCTTAAAAAATGCCGCGATTGATTTCGCCGATTTTCTGAGCGATTCGAATTTGTCGTTGCGTTTAAAGGAAATGGCGCAGGAAAATCCGGCGTTCGGCGCGA
>CADEFG010000569.1 GCA_902826505.1 uncultured Acidobacteriota bacterium | reverse complement strand
AAAACCGAAATCGTAATGCGACAAGGGCGTGATATAAACGGTTTTGATCGTGCTTGCCGGAAGTTTGGTCTGAGAAAAACCATTAAACGATAAAACAAAACCTGCAAAAACTATCGTTAAAACTTTAATAATTCTTGAATTTTTCACTATTTCGCCCAATGATTTTCTCCCTTAATTTATTTGAATTTGATAGTTTTCTGTGCGACCTTGCGACTTAACCGGAGAAATTTTGTTTCCGAATAAAACCTTCAGTCCTAAATCAACCTTAAATTTCCCGCCAAGCCGCCAAGCCGTCAAGATTTCAAGTAATTCCCTTTTCAAATCACAAAGTTTAGAAAAAGTAACGAGTTTCGTTTTTTTCGAGCGTTAAAATTAACCGTCCGAAACTCATTACTTTTTCGCGTGAAAACTTGCTTAGAAACTAAATCTTGCCGAAAGCTGGATCTGCCGCGGACCGCCCGCGCCGAGCAAACCGCCAAGCTGATTTCCGACGGTCGAAATACTCTGCCCGAAAAACGCGCTCGGTCTTAAAGAATTCGGCGTGTCGCCCGGCGCCAGACCGCCAATCGGGTCAGCGAAATTCGCCCGGTTAAAGAGGTTGAAGATTTCCATTCTCAATTGCAGATTCATATTTTCATTGAACCGCGTATTTTTGAAAACCGAAAAATCAACCTGCGCAAAACCCGGTCCGCGAAGCAGATTTCGTCCGGCATTACCGAAAACTCCGGCGCCGGGATTATAAAATGCTGCCGCGTTGAACTGGCAATCGGGCACGCTGTAATTGGCACAATACGGGTCAACGCCCGGATTGACGCTCGGTCGGAATGAAAAGCCGCCGAAGGCTCCGCCTTGCCGGTTGACATTGACCGGGAAACCGCTTCGGATTTGGGTGATGCTGTTTAACTGCCAGCCGTCAACCAACCATTTTGCTCCGCCGCCGAACCACTTGCGAAACGGCAAATCATAACCCGCGTCAATCACGAAATTATGGCGAATATCCTGATCGCTGCTGGCGCGTTCGGCTCGCGTGTTGTACGGATCTTGATGGTCTTTAAAGAATCCGACGACATCGTCAATCGCGTGTCCCCAAGTGTAATTGACATTAAACCGCAGACCGTTGGTCAGGTTTCGTTTGAAACTGACCTGCATCGAATTGTAATTTGATTGCGGATAGCCGCCGACGACAAAAATATCGCCGAAAGCAGTCGTTAAGGGACGCACGCTCGAATCGGTCGGACTTCGGCGATTAATATTTCGCGGTGTAACGACACCGTCCGTCAATAAATGGGTAACGTGATTGCCGACGTAGCCGACTTCCAAAATGCCGAAACCCAAATTTTGCTGAATATTAAAAGACCAATGTTGTGCCATCGCGGTTTGAATGTCTTTTTCGATATGAAATGCGTTCGAAACCGGACAAGTGTAGGCAGACGGCTGAACCGGATACCCCCAAACCGTGACGCCGCAGAAAAACAACGCGGTGATGACATCCGCCGACTGATTCAATTCGGGAAAGCTGTTGATTTGCGGCGAACCCCAGCTGGCGGGAAGCTCTCGGTTGTAGAAAATTCCGTAACCGCCGCGAAGAACCGTTTTTTGATTGCCGAAAATGTCAAACGCAAAACCGAACCGCGGACCGAAATTGTTCGTGTCCATATCGTGAATTTTTTGACCTCGCGGCGTAAAGCTCAAGGTTCTTAGATCAAAATTCTGAAGGCGACCTTCTTTTTCGCGGCTGACCGTGCTGACATCGTAGCGGAGTCCGAGATTCAAAGACAGACGCGGATGCGCCTTCCAATCGTCCTGAAAAAAGAACGCGAAATTTTCGTTCGCGTAGTTTAATTCGGGACTTCCCGATTTGGCGACAACGAACGGAACATTTGTTTTGAAATCGTTGATACTAAAAAAAGTCAGCGTTTCCTGCGTCACCGAAGTTGCGCTGCGGCGGTTCATACGAAAATCAACGCCCGCTTTGAACGAATGGTTGCCGCGCACGAAACTCAGCGTGTCGAGAAACTGAAAGACGTTTCCGGTTCGGAATTGGTTAAACTGCGCCGGTCCGGGCGCGGCGATTGCCGAATCGACAAACAAAAAACTGAACAAAGGAAGTGTTGAACTGCCTGAGCTCGGATTTGTTTTGTTGTTGTTGATGCCGAACGCAAATTCGTTGACCATGTTGCTTCCGAAGGTGTAATTATGTGAAAGCTTGAAAAGCTGAACGCGCAAAGTTCCGTCGGCTTCCTGATCAGTTCCGACACCATAAGGCGTGACGGTTTTCGAATCGTTGATGTTATAACGCGCCGAAAACTGGCTTTTCGCCGATTGCACCCAATCGAGTTTGAACGAACCCGTGTCTTCTCGCAGGTCGCCGTTTTTCTGAATTGAAAAAAGTCCGAAATCCGGGTCTGGAGTCGTCGAACCTGATCTGAAAAACGGTGCGGTCGGAAGCGGAATCGTATCGACAACCGGACGAATGCGGGCTTCCATTCCGGCTCTAAACAACGGCGTCGGAACTAATGAACGGAATAATTGTCCGCGAGTTTGACGAACGCCTTCGTAATTCGTAAAGAAAAATAATTTATCTTCGATGAGCCGTCCGCTCAAATTTCCGCCGAATTGATGGAGATTAAATTCCGAACGCGGAAAACCGCCGTTCGGCGCGGCGTTATTGAAATAGTCGTTCGCGTCGAGCGCTTCGTTTCGGTAATAATCGAAAATACTGCCGTGAAATTGGTTTGTGCCGGATTTCGTAATCGGATTGATAACGGCACTCAGGGCTTGCCCGTATTGCGCCGAATAGTTTTGTTCGACAACCTGAATTTCCTGGATGCTGTCCATCGAAACGCGGTTGACGCGCGATTCGATTCGTCCGAGCACGTTTGAAGTTCCGTTCAAATCAATCCGACCGGCATCGATTCCGTCAACCAGCACGCTTGCGCCGCCGAAGGTCGAAGGAATTCCGTTAATGCTTGTTTGAAACTGATTGGTGCTTTGCACCGAACCCGGAATGGTTGCCAGAAGTCCGGTAAAATCGCGCCCGTTGACCGGAGCATCTGAGATTCTGGCGGAATTTATCGTGTCGCCGACGGTTGAAGTTTCGGTATCAACCCGTGTTTGGTCTGCCGTGACTTCGACCGTGCCGCCGACTTGTCCGATTGCCAATTTTAAATCAACACGGGCTTTTTCGCCGACCGCAAGCCTGATTTCATTTACCGTTGTCTCCTGAAATCCGCTTGCCTTCGCCGTAACTTTGTAAATACCCGTTGAAAGCGATGGAACTTCGTAGCGACCTTCCGAATCGGTTTGTGCCGTCCGCGTTTCATTGGTGCCGATATTGGTTGTTGTCACGGTTGCATTGGCAACGACCGCGCCGTTTACGTCTTCCACCACACCCGTAATCGAACCGGTGTTCGATTGCGCGAAAACGCCGAATGTAATAATTAAAATAATTGCTAAGAGAGAACCCGCTTGTTTGATTGTCCTGCTAATTTGATAATTCATTTTAAGCCTCCAGAATCTTTTTTATTTTCTAAACTTTTGTGCAATCACCTTTTGCGGGAAGCGCCGCGACGGCGGCAAAATCCGGTGTCCAAACTCCATCTTTTTTCGGATAAAATTTTTCGAGCATTTCCGCCGTCATCGGAACGGTCGGAATAACGTCGCGCAGATCGACCGGCTGCCTGTCGAACAATTTGATAATTCCGTCCACGCAGCGCAAACCAACGTATTCGGGAAACATCGCCGCGCTGACTTTTAAGGCTTCGCGCCGCATCAGCCATTCTTTTTCGTGTTCGCCAGCGAGTCCGAAACCGGCAACCGTCACCGTTTCGGGATCAAAACCGGCGTC
>CADEFG010000568.1 GCA_902826505.1 uncultured Acidobacteriota bacterium | reverse complement strand
TCAAATTTTCGTGAATTGTGAACAAGACTTTCGAGATATTTTTCACAAAATACACAGCCTTGTTTTTTTGTGTTACGATTTTATTTTGCTTTATCACGATGAAAGAAAATATCCAGACGACGAGATTTGAAAACGGTCTGACAATCCTCACCGACAAAATGCCCGATGTCCGCAGCGTGACGCTCGGATTTTTTTTCAGAAAAGGTTCGCGCCACGAACCCGCGCTCCTTAGCGGAATTTCGCATTTTATCGAACACGCGGTTTTTAAGGGAACGGCGCGGCGTTCGGCGCTTGAAATCGCGATCGAAACCGACCGTTTGGGCGGCAATCTCGACGCATTTACGATGCACGAAGAAACGGGTTTTGCGATCAAGGTCGTTGACAATCAATTGGCGAAAGCCTTCGATCTGCTCGCCGATCTGCTCAGCAACCCGCGTTTTGACGAAAAGGAATTGCGGCGTGAACAAAAGGTCATCATCGAAGAGATCAAGATGACCGACGATTCGCCCGAAGATTTGCTGGGCGAGCTTTTCAACGAACAGCTTTTTCCCGATCATCCGCTCGGTCTTTCGATCGCCGGAACGCCGAAAACGGTTAGGACGTTTAACCACGAAATCACACGCGCATTTCACGACAGCGTTTTCAATGCGTCAAATTTGATCATCGCGGCGGCAGGAAATCTCGAACATCAGCAAATCGTCGATTTAGCCGAAAAGTTTTTCAGCGCAAAAACCGAAAATCAAACGCCAAAAACCAACGACCAAAAACCGACGATTGCCGCGCCGATCATTATCAAAAAGAACAAAAATCTCGAACAGGCGCATCTGATCATCGCAACGCCGTTTGTCGATGCGCCGAGCGAACGACGCTATGCCGCCGATATTCTGGCAAACGCGCTCGGCGGCGGAACGTCGTCGCGGTTGTGGCAAAAAGTGCGCGAAGAAAAAGGTCTGGCGTATTCGGTCGGCGCGAGCGCGGCACTTTATCAGGATTGCGGAATTTTCTCGATCTACGCCGGAACTTCGCCGAAACAAACCGAAGAAGTGCTGGAAATCTCGCTCAAAGAAATGCGAAAAATCGTTAAAAACGGAATTTCGGTAGAAGAACTCGAACTCGTCAAAGCGCAATCGATCGCCTCGATCCTGCTTGGTTTGGAAGATTCGAGCGTCCGCGCCGGTACGCTCGCGCGGCTCGAAATGGTTCACGGTCGCCAAATTTCGCTCGAAGAAACCCTGCAAAAGATCGAAGCCGTCAGCGTTGAAGAAGTCCGGGAATTAGCCCGCGAATTTTTCCAAACCGAAAAAATCGCCTTCGGCGCGCTCGGAAATCTGAACGGTTTGAAGATAAGGCGTGCGCAATTGGAGATTTGAAAAAGTTTATTTTTTGTGAAATTTCGTGTATTTTCTTGGTTGAGTGAAAAAGCTGAATCTCAAAAAACTCTTTCTTTATCTGTTGATCGCTTCAATCGCATTCAGTTCGTTGCTCGGCATCGGCGTGATTTTGTTCGGGAATTTCGGCGAATTCGAAGTCAAAATTCTGACGACCGCTTTGACCGTCACGGTCACGAGCATTTTGGGTTTGGCGTGCGGCGCGTTTCTCGAAACACGGCGCGGCATTGTTCTTCCGGTTTGCGGAATAATTTTGTCGGTCGCGGCGGGAATTCTCTCGATTCTCTTTATCTGGAACGCGTTCGGCAACGAGCGATTTTTTATCAGGGTAATTTTCACCGTCACGCTTCTCGCGGCGGCGTGTTCGCATCTTTCGCTGCTTTCGATCGCGCGGCTCGATCGAAAATTCCGCTGGTCGCTTTACGCCGCCTATTTTGCGGTTTGGCTTTTGACGGCGATTTTGCTCTGGATAATCTGGATCGAACCGCGCGCTGAAAACGAATTAATTCCGCGTCTTCTCGGCGTTTTATCGATCGTCATCGCGGCTTTGACGATCGTCACGCCGATTTTTCACCGGCTCAGCGGGAACACGCCGAAAGCGGAAGAAATTGACGCGGAAATTGCGCACCTCAAAGCGCGAATCGAAGAATTAGAAAAACAAAAAGCTGAGATTTCAAACGATGCGCACTGAAATTTACGGCGATCGAATCACGCTCCGGCGCTACGAAAAATCATTCGCGCCGCTGCTTTTCGAAGCCGCCACGGAATCCGTTCAAGACAAAGAATTTGCGCGCTGGATGCCGTGGTGTCACGCGGATTACAAGTTTGAGGAAACCGTATCTTTTATCGAAAAAACATTGGAAAACTGGCAGGACGAAACGCAGTTCGGCTTTGCGATCTTCGACGCGCGCACAAATGAATTCCTGGGCGGCATCGGATTAAATCAGCCGAACGATCAGCATAAATTTTACAATCTCGGTTATTGGATTCGCACGTCAAAGCAAAATCGCGGAACGGCGAGCGCGGCAACACGCCTTCTCGCCAAAGCCGCATTTGAAGACTTGCCCGAACTAAACCGGCTTGAAATTCTCGTCGCCGCTGAAAATATTCCGAGTCAAAAAACCGCCGAAAAAGCCGGCGCGGTGCGCGAAGGAATTTTGCGGAAAAGATTAATAATCGGCGGCAGAATTCACGACGCGGTGATTTTTTCGTTCGTCCGCGAGGATTTTTAGGAATCAGTCTTTTTATTTTTCCGGTAATCGTTCTCCGCCAATATTAAAAAAACACAGCTTTAGTAAAGTAAAATTTAACCGATGATAAATGTGCGCGAAATTTTTGGCGAGATTGATATTTACCTGTTCGACCAAATCCTGAAAAATCGTTTTACTCCGGAAATGAAAATCCTCGACGCGGGCTGCGGCGGCGGTCGCAATCTCGTTTATTTTCTCCGCAGCGGTTTTCGTGTTTTCGGTATTGACCGGAACGCCGCTGCGATCGAACACGTTCGCGAGCTTGCGCAAATGCTTGCGCCCAACATTCCGCCCGAAAATTTTCAAATTGCCGCCGTCGAAGAACTGCCGTTTCCCGATAAATATTTCGACGTCGTGATCAGCAGCGCGGTTCTTCATTTTGCCGACGACGAGCGGCATTTCGACCAAATGCTGCGGGAAATGCGACGCGTCCTAAAACCAACGGGTTTATTGTTTGCGCGGCTCGCTTCGACGATCGGGATTGAAGACAAGCTCGTAAAAATCGCGGAACGCCGGTATTTACTACCCGACGGCAGCGAGCGATTTCTGGTTGACGAAGAAATGCTGATTTCGGCGACGGAGAGTTTCGGCGGAACATTTGTCGAACCGCTCAAGACGACAAATGTCCAGAATCTGCGCGCGATGACAACCTGGGTCATTCGCAAAAATGAGTTTTAGTCTTTGTAAAAGATCGGATCGCTGACGCCGGCGCGCGCAAATCCGCGCAGACGCAAAGCACACGAATCGCAGGTTCCGCACGCGCGGGTTTCGCTTCGGTAACACGACCAACTCAAATTTAGCGGCGCGTTCAACTGCAAACCTTTTTTGACAATTTCGGCTTTTGAAAGCGCGATGATCGGCGTTTTGATTTTGATGTTCGTGTCGGGTTTCGTACCGGTTTCGATCGCGTTTTCAAACGCCGCGTAAAATTCCGGTCGGCAATCGGGATAACCCGACGAATCTTCGGCGACCGCGCCGATATAGATCGCGCCCGCGCCCAAAACTTCCGCCCAGCTCGTCGCGATCGAGAGCATATTCGCGTTGCGAAACGGCACATAAGAAGTCGGAACTTCCGCGCTTTCGAGATCGGCTTCCGAAACTTCGATCGATTGATCGGTCAAACTCGAACCGCCGATTCGCGCAAGATATTCGACGGAAACATCGAGCCGTTTTTCGATCTTATAAAAATCGGCGATGTCGTTAAAAGCCT
>CADEFG010000567.1 GCA_902826505.1 uncultured Acidobacteriota bacterium | reverse complement strand
TTGAAGTAACTTTTCAGGCAAACTTTGATAAATCTCGCCCCACCATTTTTTCTGCATATTGTCCCAAATCCGCCAGCCTTTTCCGGTTTCAGCTTTCCAACAAACCTTCTTTTTTCCTTTCCCATAATATTTACTTAATGTAAATATTATTTTTACGGCAACAGTTTCAAAAACTTTATGGAGTTTTTCTAAACTTTGAAAAACTTAAACGATCGTCCCGTCGGGAATCGTCGCGGTTTTCGGGACGATGATGATGCCTTCGCGGATGTAGTAACAGCCGTTTTCGCCGTCGGCGGTTTCGACGTTATCGCGGTTGATAAGCTGAACGTTGTCGCCGATCCGCGTGTTTTTATCGATGATCGCGCGGCGGATGACGGTGTTTTGACCGATGCCGACGTGCGGCACCTGACGGTTGACGTTGTTTTGAATTTCGTCGATCGATTCGAAAAAATCCGAACCCATAATGATCGAATTTTCGATCCGCGTGCCTTTGTCGATCCGCGAGCGCAAACCGATGATCGAATTTCGGGCATGAACGCCGTTCAGGATGCAGCCTTCCGAGATCATCGAATTGTCGATGTCGCAGTTGTGAACCTTCGACGGCGGCAGATAGCGCGAACGCGTGTAGATCGGCGCGTCGGTGTTGAAGAAATTAAATTTCGGCAACGGCGCGGCGAGATCGAGATTCGCGTCGTAAAAAGCGCGGATCGTTCCGATGTCTTCCCAGTAGTTTTTGAAAAGATACGCCTGGACGTTGTATTTTTCGATCGCCGACGGAATGATCTCTTTGCCGAAATCGACGCGCTTTTCATCTTCTTTTAAAAATTCGATGAGCCGTTCGTAGTTAAAAATATAAATTCCCATCGAAGCCAGGAACGGGCGTTTCTCGCTTTCTTCAGCGGTCAAACCGAATTTCGTCGTGTCGACGCGCATCGATTCGAGCGCATCGCCTTTCGGTTTTTCCTTGAATTCGACGATTCGTCCGCCTTCATCGGCTTTCAGCAAGCCGAATTCGATCGCTTCGTCCGGTCGGCACGGAATGACCGAAACCGTGATGTCGGCGTTGGTTTCAAAATGCCGTGCGAGGAATTTGCTGTAATCCATCCGGTAAAGATGATCGCCCGAGAGAATCAGCACGGTGTTGACGCGCCAGTCGCGAATATGCGGAATCATCTGCCGGACGGCGTCCGCCGTGCCCTGAAACCATTCAGGGCTGTCGAGCCTTTGTTCGGCGGCGAGAACTTCGACAAAGCCGGTCGAAAATGACGAAAACCGGTAGGTGCGCGCGATATGCCGATTGAGCGACGCCGAATTATACTGCGTCAAAACAAAGATCTGCGTGATGCCCGAATTGATGCAGTTCGAGACCGGCACATCGATCAGACGATATTTTCCGCCGAGCGGCACCGCCGGTTTTGCCCGTTCCTTGGTCAAAGGAAAAAGTCTGGTGCCCGCACCGCCGCCCAAAATCACCGCTACGACATTTTCGTACTGAGACATAGAATTCTGGAATAAGAAGTTCACTTGGTTTAATTATGGATTTATAACTTACGTTTTCTACAATAGCCTGTCTGATGCCCGAATTTCAAGCGCTTTTTGTGCTTAACTTTGACATTTCGGCGCAAAGCGTGAATAATTTGCCTTTCACTCTTTAATAAATATTTTTTATCGGCGAAAGATGTTTATCGGGAGTCGTTCTTTTTCAGACTAAAATGCTTTGGGCGGCAGTTTTTTCAAGAAACGCCGCAAAAGGGGAAGCCGGGTGAAAATCCCGCACGGTCGCGCCACTGTAAAGCATTTATCATTTAACATTTACCATTTATCGAAATCTTCCGATAAATGGTAAATGTTAAATGATAAATGTAAAGTCAGGAATCCTGCCCACGGTTTTTTTAGCCGTAATTGTCTCGCGTAAAGACGTTTGGCTCAGGTTAGGTCGTTTTTGTTTTTTTCTTATTTCTAAATAATAAAAAGTCCTGTTTGGCTCGTCTTTCGTGTTTCAAGATGAACCGGACAGGACTTTTCTATGTCTTATAACTTTCAAAAAATTCATATCTTAAACTTTGCGTCTTGGCGCCTTGGCGGGAAACTTCTTGTTTTACTTTTCGTCTGTGTTTTCCTTTTAACTTCCTGTAAAAATGAAAATCCGCAAGCGGAAGTAAAGATGCGCGACATTGCCGACGATCTCGGACGCAAGATAAAGATTCCCGAAAAGGTCGAGCGCGTCGTCTCTCTCGCGCCGAATCTGACCGAAAATATTTTCGCGGTTGGCGCGGGCGATCGGCTGGTCGGCGTCACGACATTTTGCAATTATCCGGAAGCCGCCGCGAAAATCGCCAAGGTCGGCGACACGATGACGCCGAATATGGAAACGATCATCGCGCTGAAACCGCAGATCGTTTTTGTTTCGACGGCATCGCAGATCGAAACTTTCAGCAAAACGCTCGAAGCCAACAATATCACGGTTTTTGTGACGAATCCGAAAGATCTGAACGGCGTTCTGACCAATTTAAGACAGCTCGGCGAGATTTTCGGAACGATCGAAAGAACGACCATTTTGCTCAACGAATTACAGGAGCGCATTTTTGCGGTGGACGAATTGGTGCTCGATAAACCGAAGGTCAAAACCTTTGTTCAAATCGATAAAGAATCGCTTTATACGATCGGCAAAGAATCGTATCTGACCGAGATCATCGAACGCGCCGGCGGAACTTCGGTTACAAAAACGGTCGCGACCGCCTATCCGAAGCTCAGCAAGGAAACCGCGCTCGCGCTTAATCCGGACGTCATAATTCTTTCGGAAAGCCCCGACAATATGGAGCCGAACGAGGTTTTTAAAAACTCTCCGGCGGTCAAAAATAAAAAGGTTTTCAAGATCAACGCCGATATTCTTTCGCGCCCGAGCCCGCGCATCGTTGACGCTTTGGAGCAGCTCGCCGAAAGTTTGCACCCGTGAGATCGCCATTTCCAACTTCAAAATTTCAGATCGGGCGTTTCGGCGTCGGGCTTTTGTTTTTATTGCTTGCCGCGTTGGCGTTGGCGGTTTTTCTCGGCAGCGAAAAATTGGCGTTCTTTGAATTGACCGACGCGCAAGCGGCGATTCTTTTCGACATTCGGCTGCCGCGCGTATTGCTCGGCGCGTCGGTCGGCGCAAGTCTCGCGGTCGCGGGCGCAAGTCTGCAATCGCTGCTCAGAAATCCTTTGGCGGAGCCGTATCTTTTGGGCGTTTCAAACGGCGCGGCGCTCGGGACGATGCTCGCGTTTGTGTTCTTTTCGCAGTTTGAGTTTGCGCGCCCCGTTTGCGCGATCGCGGGCGCCGGACTCGCGACTTTTGCCGTTTACGGCATGGCAAAATCGCGCGCCGGAATGAATGTCGAAAGATTGGTTTTAGCGGGCGTCATCGTCACCACGTTTCTCTCGTCGATCATCGTTTTGCTGACCAGTTTGATCGACGCGGCAAGACTGCGGAGCTTTACGTTCTGGCTGCTCGGCGATCTGTCGCAAGGCACGAAGAACGGATTTTATCTGACTTTCGCGGCGGTCGTGATCGGCACCGTTCTTTTAACTTCGCAGGCGCGGGCGCTCAATCTGATGATGATCGGCGAGCGCGATGCTTTTGATTTCGGGGTCGAAATCGGCAAAGTTCGGCTGATAGTTTTTGCAACGGCTTCGGCGCTGATCGGAATTTCGGTCGCGGCAAGCGGTTCGGTCGGCTACGTCGGTTTGATCGTTCCGCATCTGATTCGTCTTTCGATCGGCAGCGACAACCGGCTCGTCGTTCCGTTTTCTGCCGTCGCGGGCGCGATCTTTGTCGTGTTGGCGGACACCGTTGCGCGGATCGCGATCGCGCCGCGTGA
>CADEFG010000566.1 GCA_902826505.1 uncultured Acidobacteriota bacterium | reverse complement strand
TGAAGGATACGGAATCGAGGTTCCGCCGCCGGAATCGGGAATCGTAATCCCGCCCGGATTTGTAAAAATCGTATTTCCGGGTCCGCTGATGACGGTCGCCGTATTGACCGTCTGGACGATCGTCGAATTACTGGTCGCAAACGTCGCGTTTCCGTTATAGGTCGCCTGAATTGTGTGCCGCCTTTCAGTCAAAGTATTTGCCGCCGCCAGACAGGTTGCCACACCGCTGCCGTTGACCGCGACCGTGTTACACAAGGTCGTGCTGGTCGTGTTATCGACAAATGTCACGGTTCCCGTATTAACGGTGCTTGTACTGCTGACGGTTGCCGTAAATGTGACCGCCTGATTTCTGTTCGACGGATTCAGTGAAGATGCCAAAACGGTCGTCGTCGGTTGTGCCGCCGGCGTGGTCACAATATCCAATGACCAGCCGCCCGAAATAGTCGCGCCGGTTCCGCCCGAACTGGCGTCGTCTTCAATAAACAACGACCAGGTTCCGTTGACACTGGCTCCGCTTAATCCTCCGAAAACCGAACTAAATGTGTCCGAACCCTGCGTCGGTGCATTTGAATAAGGAGCCGCCGGTGCCGGTGCCGGGAAATTATCGGCATTGCTCGCATAATTAGTCGGTCGAAATGTTCCGGAAGATAACGAACCGGTATTTGGCAATAAACTTCCGGCGGCGTCGCTGAGCGTTAAAGTCACATTGTTTGTCGCGTCAAAAAGCCCGCCGACATCCGAATAAAAAACGTATTTTTGTCCGCCCGGACCAACCAGAAGCATATCCAGATCACCCGTTCCGGCAGGTGTCGAAAGTCCGGTTAAAGTAAGTGTAAGCGACGAAATCGGTCCGGCAGTTCCGGTCACGGTAATATTTGACTGGATGCTCGAAGCCGAGTTATCGGGGATATTGATCGTCGCCGGATTTGAAAAAACCGTCGCCGGAATCAAAGGCGAATTTTGTTTTGTGATTGACTTTTCTTCGTTGACGGTATTTGAATTTGTCACGAAATTTGTTGGAGCAATCCAAAGATTTGCGGATTTTCCGCCAAGCGCGGCAACCGGGCTTATTATCAGCGAAAATGCGATGATAATAAGCGTTTGAAACGAAACGATACTAAACAGACGACTTTTGAATTTTGGATTTATTTTTTTCATGACGGACCCATCAAACAGACTCATTAATTGAAAAACCACGACCCAACCTGTTATCCACGATAAAATAACAGGTTAGTCAAAAATTTTGTTAGATTTTATAGAAGGGCGAGCGTAGATTCTGGTTACGCAACCCTCGCCCGTGTTTCAAAAAGCAAAAAGATGGAATTAATTTCTGGACGGGAAAATTCCAGCCAGACAAATAACATAATTCATTCCAAGGTAGGGCTGCATATTGTTGTGCGGCTGGCTTCCGCCGGCAAGACCGCCGGTTTGCGCATTCAAGCCGACATTCGGCGCCGCATTTGAATACATATTAACCGTTTCGCTGTTACTTGGAACTTGCCCGACCGAGAGGGAGTTTCCGCTTGGGTTGGCGATATTTGCCACACCGCTGTTATTTGCATTGACCGCATGATTATGCGCGGGCATTTCAGTTGAGATCAAGGTATGTGTCGGTTCACCTGCGATTTCTCCTAAATCGACAACCGGCAAACCCGGTCCTGAACCGGTTCCGACGGGAACCCGTCCGCGGAGATCAGGCAGCCCGAAGGTTGTTTGACCGTTTCCACCGTAAGTTGTTCCAAGTATCGAAAAAAGCGCCGTATTTTGGGCGATTGAAAGCAATTGCCCCTGACAAAAAGCCCAATTTCGCGGTGCAAAATTACCCGCAAACATAATTATTTGCCCAATATATCCTTCCATTGATTTTCAACTCTCCTTTAATTTTGTTTATTTGATTTTTGACTTAGAACAAAGATAAACCGATTTTCTTCGCAGGAATGGAAGATTCTTCAAACCGGTTTTTTGCTATACTACGCCTTTTTGAATAATCATTCAAGAAAAAAACTAAAGAAACTTGAAATTTTGTCGATAAATTGTTAAGGTAAAAGGCGGCGAAACTTCCGTAATAAATCAACATTCGATTTAGTTTTCAATTCATCAATCAAATAAAACCAATGAAATTCACAAGACGTAATTTTATCTTAACGTCAGGGATGGCAACTCTGACTGCAACCGTTTTATCTCCTTGGCAAGAGATCTTTGGACAAACCCTGAAAGCCGGTAATCTTTTTCCGATTCCGCCGGAAAGCACATCAAACCCTTTGAATTACTTGAAGCGTGAGCATTTTGAGCCTTTTATAAATTCATTTTTTCAAGTTCAAAAACCTGAGGGACGAATCGTAAAAATTCAACTGATCGAAGCCGCCGATCTACGAAACGGTTCGAACGAGAAACAAGGATTTGCCGGTGATAGTTACTCGTTGCTTTTTCAAGACGCAAAAAATTCAAAACTTCCGCAAGGAGCCTATGAAATGAATCACAGCGCTCTCGGCAAATTCACACTGCTTCTGGTGCCGACCGGTTTAAGAGGAAATCGTTACGAATCCATTATCAACCGGATCAATGTTTAGCAAGATTCCAAATTTATCCAACAAAAGTTAATCTCATTTATTCAATTTCAATCGAATTATTGCTCAATGATTCGATTGAAGATTGCCTCAAATCTGATTCCCTGCTCATTTTGCCCGACCGGAACTAAGAAAAGTTCGATCGCCGGCATTTCAGGATGTTCAACTCTGAAAATCCGCTGTTCTCTCGGTGAATCCGGGGGAAACTGAAAAATTATCGAAAATGATTTCAGATTTTCTTTGGTTGGTAATTCATAAACTTCAACCAATTCGGCTTCGACCGCGGTTTCGTCGGTCAAATAGATTTTGAACTTGGAATGTAAACTTCTTGAAAAATCCTCCGCTTTTAATTGCTCCAACATTGTTCGACTCCGGAAATTGTATTTTTTTATTTTTTTCTATCTACCCTGAAACTTTGAACATATTTCAAAAGCCAGATTTCTATTAAAATTAGGAGGTTTTGCGATTGTTTTCAAGTTGCAATTCTTAAGTATGAATTTCGAACGGCGAGAATTCCGTTTTATTTTCAAAAAACAAATCTTGACAACAAAGTAAAGATTGTTTAGGTTTGTAAATGACAGTTATCGAAGGGGAGTAGATTGCCTTTTATGGTCTGACGAGATCGTCAATACGGTTTTCCGAAAAGAAAGCCCGGTTCGTCAGGAAAGTATCGAGACCTTCTGTAAAGCAATTTTTTTGCTTGCAGAAGGTTTTTCTTTTGCGGCAAATTCTTAAAAAATGTGAATTCTTTGGAGGATCTTTTTCTATTATGACATTATTCCCTTTTGCCGATTACTGGTGGTTTTACGGCGGATTTTTAATTTTCGTACTGATTATGCTCGCGCTCGATCTGGGCGTTTTCAACCGCAAGGCGCACGTTGTTTCCTTTAAAGAAGCGACCGTTTGGAGCATCGTTTGGGTCGTCCTCGCGCTGATTTTTAACTTTATTTTTTATCAATACTCAGCGGCTAAATTTGGTGCGGAAAGAGGCTGGCAATTCGCGCTCGAATTTTTGACCGGTTACATACTCGAATATTCGCTTTCGATCGATAACATTTTTGTTTTCGTACTGGTTTTCAGCTATTTCGGAATTCCCGCAAAATACAAACACCGTGTCTTATTTTACGGAATTTTGGGAGCGTTGATCTTTCGGGCAATCTTTATCGCGCTCGGTTCGGCGTTGATGCAGTTTAACTGGATAATTTACATTTTCGGCGGATTTCTGATCGTCACGGGAATCAAGATGTTTTTTACCAGTCACGAGGAGATCGAACCCGAAAAGAATTTTTTGATTCGGATCTTCAA
>CADEFG010000565.1 GCA_902826505.1 uncultured Acidobacteriota bacterium | reverse complement strand
AGCGTTGTTTGCCTACGAACATTGTTCGCTGATGGGGTTGCGGCTTGCCGGCGGCGGCGTTCGTGTCAACCCGCCGATGGAAACCGTGATTCAAAAAGGCGATCGGGTTATCGCGATTGCCGAAGACGACGATAAAATCGTTTTCGACGGTTTCGCGCACGTTAGGATTGACGCAGCGGCAATTCGCGAAGCCACCGCCAACCGTCTTCATAAAGAACGTTTTTTGATCTTGGGCTGGAACAAACGCGGCAAAACGATCGTCCGCGAACTGGATAATTATGTTCCCGACGGCTCATATCTGAAAATCGTTGCCGACGCGCCCGAACTCGAAAACAACTTAAAGGAAATTGCCGAAACTCTGCGGCATCTCCGGATTGAATCCGAAACGGGCGACACGACGAGTCGCAAATTGCTGAATTCGCTCGATCTGACAACCTTCGATCACATCATCATTCTCTGTTACGCCGAACAACTGGACGCGCAAGCCGCCGATGCCAAAACGATGATGACGCTTCTGCAGCTGCGCGACATCGAAGAGAAAAAAGGCGAATCCTACAGCATCGTCAGCGAAATGATCGATGTTCGCAACCGCTCGCTCGCCGAGATCGCCAAGGCGGACGATTTTATCGTCAGCGACGAGCTGACCGGTTTGCTGCTCACGCAAATCTCGGAAAATGCCGAATTACTCGATGTTTTTAACGATTTGTTTGACGCCGACGGTTCGGAAATCTATCTCAAGCCCGCGAAAAATTACGTCGCGCTCGACCGGGAAGTAAATTTCTATACCGTCACGGAAGCGGCGAGAAAACGCGGCGAAATCGCGATCGGCTATCGTCTCGAACGCGATGCGAACGATTCTGCCCGCGCCTACGGTGTCCGCGTCAATCCGCCGAAACCGGAAATGATTGCTTTCAAAACCGAAGACAAAATCATCGTTCTGGCGGAAGATTAAGAAATTTGGCTTCGATCAATCAGCCTCAAAGAACAATTTTTACTGAACAATTTTGAACAAAGAATGATTGGCGGCGGTCGAGTCGTTTCCGACCCAAACATCAAAAGTTTCGGCTTCCTGTACCCATTTTTGCTCTGATGCGCTCCAGTATTCCAATTCTTTTTTGCCGAGCCTAAAGCGGATGGTCTTCATTTCGCCCGGCGCGAGCGTGACGCGTTCGAATCCTTTTAATTCTCTGACGGGGCGCGAGGCGCTGCCTGCTTGTTGGTGAATATAAAGCTGTACGACTTCGTCGCCCGCGCGCGTTCCGGTGTTTTTAACATCAACCGAAACTTCGACGGTCTCGCCAATTTTAACTTCCGGTTTGCTTACTTTCATATTTGAAAAAGCGAATGTCGTGTAACTCAAACCGAAACCGAACGGGTAAAGCGGCGTGCTTTCTTCGTTCCAGTACCTTTTGCCCTGCATTAACGGGTCTTGCGTCAGATTGTGCGAGTAATAGATCGGAATCTGTCCGGCGTTTCGCATCCACGTGACGGGAAGTTTGCCGCCCGGATTCGCGTCGCCGAAAAGTAAATTCGCTGTCGCTTCTCCGCCACGTGTTCCGGGATACCAGATTTCTAAAATTGACGGAACATTCTGCGCCGCCCAAGTAATATCGAGCGGTCTGCCGGTCATCAAAATCAAAATGACGGGCTTTCCGGTTTTGGCAACTTCTTCGAGCAGCTCCTGCTGTCGTCCGGGCAATTCGAGCGTCGAACGCGATGCGGCTTCGCCGCTCATGTCTTGATTTTCGCCCAAAACCAACACGGCGACATCCGAGGTTTTGGCGAGTTTGACGGCTTTTTTGATCTCGTCGTCCGATTGATCCGGCGTCCAGGGAGCGGTTAGTTTGACACCGAATAAGGCATCGAAGAATGACGGAAATTTCCGTCTGAGCTGCACTCCTTCTGCAAATTCGACTTTTGCCTTCGCGCCGAGTTTCGCTTTGATGCCCTCAAGAATCGTCACGGTTTCGTCCGTCTTTTGCTGAAAAACCCACGAACCGAGCGTGTCGCGTTTCGAATCGGCGAGCGTTCCGATAACGGCGATTTTCCGGTCGGAATTTTTATCGAGCGGCAAAAGATTCGTGTTGTTTTTGAGCAAAACCGCCGAGCGTTCCGCGGTGATTCGCGCGGCTTCGCGGTGTTTCGGATCGCCGAGAATTTCATTGACTTTAGCTTCGTCAATATATGGATTTTCAAAAAGTCCGAGCTTGATTTTCACTTCCAAAAGCGGTCGCACCAGATCATCAATTTGCTTGACCGAAACGAGATTTTTCTTGACCGCGTCACCGAGATTTTTGAGATATGTCTGCGCGTCGAGACTCATTTCCATATTGATTCCGGCGTTCAGAGATTTAACAGCCGCGTCCTGCGGATTGCGGGCGTAGCCGTGCGCCAAAAGATTTTTCACGGCATCGGCATCGCTGACAACGAAGCCTTTGAAATTCCAATCGGCGCGCAAAACGTCCCGCATCAACCAGCGATTTCCCGTCGCCGGAACGTCATTTAAATCCATATACGCGCTCATCAAACTGCCAACTCCTTCCTCGACCGCGGCTTTAAACGGCGGCAGATAGACGTTCTGCATCTGCGCGTCGGAAATATTCGCCGCGTCGTAATCGCGTCCGCCTTCCGCCGCGCCGTAACCTGCGAAATGTTTGACGCAAGCCAGCAGACGTTCGGGATCGCCGATTGTCGCGCCCTGAAAACCGCGCACCTGTGCTCGTGCCATCGCCGCGCCGAGAAACGGGTCTTCGCCCGCGCCTTCGACGATTCTGCCCCAGCGCGGATCGCGCGCAATATCGACCATCGGCGCAAACGTCCAATTGATACCGACCGAACGCGCTTCCCGCGCCGCAATCGTCTGCCCTTTTTCCGCGAGCTTCGGATCCCACGAAGCCGCCGTCGCCAAAGGCACGGGAAAAATCGTGCGAAAACCGTGAATCACGTCAAAACCGAAAATCAGCGGAATTTTCAGCCGCGATTCGGTGACGGCAATTTTTTGAAAACGATTAATCAATGCCGGATCGGTCACAAAAAGCAGTGAGCCGATGGCGCCTTTGCGAATGCCTTCGTCCATTGACTCGGGTTTCTGAAACGCCTCGAAAAAGAAAAGCTGATTCATCTGCCCGATCTTTTCTTCCAAAGTCATCTGAGCGAGCAAAGCGGTTGCCCGCTGCCGCGCTTGATTATCGCCGTTCGTTTGCTTCGACATTTTTTTGACGGGCATTTTCTGGGCAACAACCGAACTAAAAGGAGCCGCGACAATCGTTAAAATCATGGCGATTGTCAGTAAATACCGCGCATTTCGAGCCGATAGAATATTTTCCATAAAGAATCTTGAACGAATCAGGAAAATTCGCCGAGGGGGATTTTTGTTGTTTAAATTTTTGAAGAACGTCTAATTTTGCATCTAATTGCCCTAACTCGTCAATCTTCGATAAATGTTCGGCATTCTTTCGGGCAAACTGAGCACGTCGTCAATGATCGTGTAGCCGACATCGCCGTAAAGATCGCGGAGTTCGGCTTCGGATTCGCGGTCGATCGTGATGCAGAACGGCGTGATGCCCTGCATTTTGGCTTCCGTCAAGGCTTCGCGGACGTCTTCGCGGGCGTAGCGCGCGTCGCCGTAATCGTGATCGTACGGGCGACCGTCCGTTAATATAATCAAAAGTTTCGTGCGCGATTCCTGCCGTTTGAGCTTTGCCGCCGCGTGACGGATCGCCGCGCCCATGCGCGTGTTGTTTTGAAAAGTAATGCCGCCGATCCGGCGTTCGATGTCTTCCGAGTATTTTTCCGAGAAATCTTTGACGACGTAGAATTTCACGTTGCGTCTGCCTTCCGAAGTAAAACCGTTGATCGAATAAACATCGCCGACCG
>CADEFG010000564.1 GCA_902826505.1 uncultured Acidobacteriota bacterium | reverse complement strand
CTTTAATATCAACGACATTGTTTATTGGAGTCGCGGAAATATGGCTTGGAAGATAGGCGCCGATCTCAACTATGCGCGTTTGAATGTCGTTCCATTCTTTGGAGCTTCGGGCGGAAGATGGGAGTTTCGAACCGTTAATACCAGCAGCAATCGTTCAACGAATTTAGCGAATGGCGGAAATAATCTGGCGAGTTTATTGATCGGCGTTCCAAATGCCGTGCAGGTTCGCCCGCTGTTGTTAAATTACGACTATCGTTGGAAAGCCGCCGCGTTTTTTGTTCAAAACGATTGGAAAGTGAAACCGAACCTGACACTAAATCTCGGACTTCGGTATGCGCTTCAAATGCCGCGCACCGAGAAAAACGATCTGCAAGGCGTTTTCCGTCCCGATCTGGCGCAGACGGTCACGCTGACAGCCGCGCAGCGGACGGCGATCGGAACCGGTTTAGGCATTACTGCCGCAACAAACCCCACGCTTTTCGCAGCTATTCCGACAACCGTCCAAGTTCCGATTTTTGCTTTTGCCGGTCGCGGCGGACGTTCGCGTTATCTCGTGCCGGTTGATTATACGGGCATCGAACCGCGGTTCGGTTTTGCGTGGAGTCCGAAATTCTGGAAATGGGCGGAAACCCGCAGTATGGTGATTCGCGGCGGTTATGGAATTTCGCACGCGCCGATTACCGGAAATAATCGTTTGCCGAATCCTGATTTTGGCGGATTTCAAGCCGTTTCGACACTTGCCAACGGGTCAACCGTCGGCGGGACGGCTAATTCGGCTCAACCCGTTCGTCTTACCGGAAATGTGCCGTTTGTCAACGGCGGCTCGTTAGACCAATCACTCGGAATTTCAGCGGACGGATTAATTACTCTGAACAGTTTGGGCGTTCCCGGATTTGCGTCTTCCGGTGAAGGCTCCGGAAAAATTCCGTACAGCCAGAACTGGAATTTGTCATTGTCTTTCCAGTTGATGAGAAACACGGTTTTGGAAGTTGCCTATGTCGGAAATAAAGGAACGCATCTTTATATGCCGCTGGTCAATATAAATCCGCGCGATATTGATTTTGTCGAAACTTTGGAAGCCAGCAATATCAATGCGGAAACAACCTTTGCCGATCCATTGGGACGCCGAAATGCGCTCGGCGCGGTCATCGCGATTCAGCGAAATAGCGTGACGAGCCCGTATTTTGGCTTTAATTCGCTGAACCGCTTTTTCGACCCTTCGGCAAACAGCATTCAGCATGCCGCTTATATTCAAATTCAACGCCGCATTTCAAGCGGTTTGAGCTTTACGGCAAATTACACCTTCGGCAAATCGATCGACGACGCGTCGGACGCGAGCCCCGATGTTCGGGTTTTGACGACCGGCAGCACGCTCGGACAGGTTTATTACGGCGCCCCGCGAAGCGGCGATCGTTCGATCTCGACGTTTGACATCAAACATAATTTCAGCACGACTTTTCTCTACGATCTGCCGTTTGGACGCAAACGCTGGTTATTTAAGGATGCGCCGAAGGTTGTTGATGCGATAATCGGCGGTTGGTCATTATCGGGAGTTTTCCGTCTGCAAGGCGGACAGCCGTTCTTGCCGTTTATCACCGATACGAATCGTCTGGGCGGCGTCAATCGTTCGATCAGACTCGACATCGTTCCGGGCGTGCCGCTAAAGAATCCGCTTTGGGATCGGGATTGTCCGATTGGCGGCAATTGTGAGCCGTATATCAATCCGGCGGCATTTATGCGACCGGTGAAAGGACAATTGGGAAGTGCGCCGCGTACCCTGGATGTTCGCGCACCGATGCAGGAATACTTTGACTTTTCGCTGCAGAAAACTTTTGCGATGCCGTTTATCGGCGGCGAAGGCAAACGCCGGATAAATTTCCGGATCGATTTGCTGAACGCCTTTAACCATCCGAATTTCCGCTTTGTCAACACGGGCAACACGCCTCCCGGCTTTGGCGGTTTGCCGAATGAAGCGTTGCTGACGCAAGCTGATCTAAATGCCTGGTTGGCGGCAAATCCGGGTCGGACAGCGACATTGGCACAGGTCAATGATCTGATTAACGCAAATCGTTTGCCGCCTGCTCCGGGACAAACAACCGGCGCGATTCCGCTTGATTTCTTCCATGTTCAACTGCCGGAAGGTTTTGCGACGAGAAATCCGAATGCCTTCGACATTACGACGCTCAACGGATTAAAGCTTTACCGTTTGCGGCAGGCGTACGACACGAATTTCGGTTCGCTCTTTGCGGTCAACAACCCGCGTTATATTCAATTCGGAATAAGACTTTTCTTCTAAGAATTGCGTTGGCGCAAATTTGAAAATCGGTTTAGCTCTGCTGTTTGACGGTGGAGCTAAATCGTTTGAAGTCGGGATTTTTTGAACAAAAAGGACAAATAATAACGATCGGCGTTTGCGTCGGTCGCAAATTTCAAGAGGGTTATGAAAAAATATTTACAGGCAATTCTACTAACGTTAATATCTTTCGTGTTGACCGGCGCGCAAACGACCGAACCGCCGCGTGAATGGATCGACAAGGACACCGGACACCGCGTCGTGCGTCTTTCAGACGAAGACGGAAGCTCGTCCTTTTATTTTCATCAGAACGGTTACACCGCCAACGGCGACAAATTGGTTTTCTCGACGCGCAAAGGTCTTTCGACCTATAACTTTAAGACAAGAAAGATCGAGCAGATCGTCGAAGGTCGCGCCGGAAGCGTCGTCGTCGGCAAAAAAACGCGCAAGGTTTTTTACACCCGGGGCGAATCGGTTTATGAAACCGACATTGACACGAAGGCGACGCGCGAGATCGTCAAAGATGCGCGGATCCGGACGGGTTCGGGCTTTGCGGTTAATGCCGACGAAACGCTTTTGGGCGGAAGTATGGTTGTCGGCGAAGTGCCGCCCGAATTTCGTCCGCCGCAACCGCCGCAGCCGAACGCGACACCGCAACCGCCGCGCGGCGATAATTATCCTGGCAAAGGCGAAATGATGGAACGGCGGCTTGCCGCCAAAATTCCGATGTCGCTCTACACGATCAATATCAAAAGCGGCGAGGTCAAGACCTTTCACCCGGCGACCGACTGGCTCAATCACGTGCAGTTTTCGCCGACCGACACCGGTTTGATGATGTTTTGTCACGAAGGACCGTGGCACAAGGTTGACCGGATCTGGACGATTCGCACCGACGGCACCGAACTCAAGAAAATCCATACGCGGACGATGGACATGGAAATCGCCGGACACGAATTTTTCGGCGCGGACGGCAAATATATCTACTACGATCTGCAAACACCTAAATCACAAGTTTTCTGGCTTGCGAAATACGAGATCAAAACCGGCAAACTGACGAAATACAGTCTCACGAAACGCGAATGGTCGGTGCATTTCAATGTTTCGCCCGACGGCAAAATCTATTCCGGCGACGGCGGCGGACCAAACAGTGTCGCGAAGGGCGATAACGGGCAATGGATCTATCTTTTCCGTCCGAACGGCGAAAAATTCGAATCGGAAAGACTCGTCAATCTCGCCAAGCACGATTACACGCTCGAACCGAACGCGACCTTTACGCCCGACGGCAAATGGCTCGTTTTTCGTTCGAATATGTTCGGCGCAACTCAGATTTACGCGGTCGAAGTAAAGAAAGCGAATTAATATCAAACAAGGCAAAGGACTGAATTATATAAGAACAAAAGTCAGAACCGCCTGCCGCAAGCGGTTGGTTTAAGTTAAGTCACTTAATCGTTAGAGTTAAACCATTCGCGACCGCAAATGGTTCTGACCTGGCTCTTTATTTATCAACAAAATAAATGGGTCTTCTAACTTATACCAAGTTGCACTAAAAACAGAGGGAGTTTAGCGACTCTCCCACCAATGATAA
>CADEFG010000563.1 GCA_902826505.1 uncultured Acidobacteriota bacterium | reverse complement strand
GCGTTTGCCGGGCGATGGAAGAGAGGCGGTCGGTGCTCGAAAACGAATTAAAGGATTCGGTCAATATTTTGGCGACCGTTTATCCGCAGCTCGATTTTACTTTGCTCGATATTTTGCCGCCCGACGCCTCGAAAGGCATCGGCGTTGAAAAACTTGCGGCTTTTCACGGCTTTTCGCCCGAAAACGTGATGGTTTGCGGCGATAATTTTAACGATCTCGAAATGCTCGAATACGCCGGCACGCCCGTTGTGATGGGAAACGCTTCGCCCGAATTGCAAGCGCGAGAAGATTTTCATACAACTTTAAGTAACGACGAAAACGGTGTCGCCTTAGCTATCGAAAAATTTATTTTTTAACCTTTATGAAAAAAATACTATATTTTACAACTCTGATATTTTTTTTAAGTATTGCAAATTCTTTCGCGCAGGAAATACAAAACAAGCCGCCGAAGAAAATTGCATTTGTTATTGAAAGCCTCTTTTTTGACCAGAAATTGGGCATCAAAGATGTATCGGCACTTTCCAGATTTGAATCAAAAAATACCGCCAATCAAAATGAAACTGACAATAACCCCAAAAGATATGAAGGTGTTTATAATCCCGCCAAAGAAAATTTGTCTGAATTATTAAAGCAAATCGAAAATAAACAAAATTTAGTGATCATCAAAATCAACGAGGGCGATGCAAATAATCAGATTATCGCCATTGATGTAAAATTCGATATTACAAAAAAAATAATTTCCTTCATCAACGATAAATCCGCCAAATCCGTTGAATCCTTTAAGCTTGATCTGCCCGAAACCAAAATCGGGATCATCGATACCAGACTGTTCCTGGACAATGAAAAAGGCATCAAACAGGTTACAAAAAATCTGAGCAAATATAATAATTTTCAGGAACTTTGTTCAAAAACAAAGATATGTATCGAGATCGGCGGGGCAATTCAAAATTTTGCGCTGAAAAAAGGATTTTCGATTGTTTTCGATTCAAGCAAAGAACTTCCGGCTGGTCTCGACGATTTCCCCAAAATCGATATTACGCAGGATTTTATCGCAGATTTCAATTAGAAAAGGCGACAAAATCGTTTTATCAAGGTATTGTTTGAAAACAAAACTTACGCTAAAACTTTATCAAACGACGAAAGCGGCGTCGCGCACGCGGTCGAAAAATTCATTTTGCACATTTAGATTTTCTTAAAAATTATGAAACTGCTCAAAACCATTCTCAAATGGCGTTGGATTCGTCTTTTGATGGTTTGGAATCGTGCCTCGATTCGTGCGCAGGGCGGAATTCTTGCGCTGATTCCGATAATCGCTGTCATTGTTTCATTTATCTTCGCATTTTACGGCAACCGCAATCGCGGCTGGATCGAATCCGATATTCAGCGAAAATTCAAAATGGTGCGTCAATTTAACGATCTGATGACGTTGATGGTTGATGCCGAAACGGGCGAACGCGGTTTTCTTTTGACAAAACGCGCCGAATATCTCGAACCATACAAACGCGCCGTCGAACAAATTCCCCCGACCATCGCTTCGCTTCGTGAAACAATTCAGCTTGAGCCGGGCGAAAACCCGCGAAATGCCAGACTTGAAGGTTTGCGGAAAATCGAAGATTTGATCAATCAGCAGCTCGCGTCGCTCAATGAATCGCAGAAATACACGACTAACGGTAAAAGTCAGGAAGAGCTTTACCAGCATTTGCAAATCGGCAAAGGATTGATGGATTCGATCCGCATCGAGATCGGCGCGATGCAGAACAAAGAAGAAGAGCTTTTGTCGGAACGGATCGAAGAAATCAATTACATCCGTTACCGCGATTATCTGTTCGTTTTTATCGCACTGTTTCTCGGTTTGCTGATGCGGCTGATTTCCTTTTATTTGTTTGACATCGGAATTGTCAGAAGGCTGAATCGTCTGACAGAAAATGTCAGTGCCATCGCCAGGGGCAAAGAGTTTCTGCATCCGCTGCCGAAAAAAGATGACGCGATTGGATTACTCGAACAGGAAATTGTTAAAATTGGTGAAAAGAACAGCTTAGATACAAAGTCTGAGAAATAATTAGGAGAGATTAATGGCAAACAGAATTGCAGTTTTAGAAACAAACAAGGGAACGATCAAATTTGAATTATTGGAAGAAGACGCGCCGAAAACGACCGAGAATTTTCGGCTTTTGGCGGAAAAAGGTTATTACGACGGCGTAATCTTTCACCGCGTGATCCGAAATTTTATGATCCAGGGCGGCGATCCGCTCGGCGAAGGCTACGGCGGCGAATCGGCTTGGGGCGGCAAATTCGAAGACGAGATCAATAAATCTTCGACGCTTTATCAGGGCGGCTACGACCGGGGAACGGTCGCGATGGCAAATGCCGGACCGAACACGAACGGTTCGCAGTTCTTTATCATGCATATCGATTACCCGCTGCCGCCGAGCTATACAAAATTCGGCAAAGTTATTGAAGGACAAGAAGTTGTCAACGCGATTGCCGAGGTCGAAACCAACCACCGCGATAAACCGAACGATCCGGTCGTCATGGAAAAAGTCTATATCGAAGAATAACGGACAAATGACAACGGACAACGGACAATAAATTTTTATTGTTGCCCGTTGTCCGTTGTCATTTTTCAACTTAATTATGCGGAGCGTAATTCAGCGAGTTTCCCGCGCAAGGGTTTCGGTTGACGGCGAAACGACGGGCGAAATCGGCAAAGGAATTTTGGTTCTGTTGGGCGTTTCTTCGACGGATTCGGAAAAAGACGCCTTTTATTTGCTCGAAAAAACGCTCAATCTGCGGATTTTTGAAGATGCCGGCGGCAAGATGAATCTTTCGCTTTTAGACATCAAAGGCGAGCTCTTGGTAGTTTCGCAATTTACGCTTTACGGCGATACGCGCAAAGGTCGCCGACCTTCGTTTATCGAAGCCGCCGCGCCCGTGGAAGCCAACCGGCTATATGAATTTTTTGTCGCCGAAGCCCGAAAGCAAATCGAACGGGTCGAAACCGGACGGTTTCAGGCGATGATGGATGTCGAACTCGTTAACGACGGTCCGGTCACGATTCTGCTTGACAGCCATAAAAATTTTTAGAAAATCTAATCTTTTAGCTAAATTTATGATAAAAATTATATCGCTTTTGTTTATTTTATTGTCGCTCGTTTTTTCGCTTTCCTGCGGCACCGATAACAAAAAGGTTTCAAATACAAAACCGGCAACGAACGCCGATGTTAAAAAAGGCACGGCGCCGGTTGCCGATAACGAGATCGCCGTCATGGAAACCGATTACGGGACGATCAAGATCGAGCTTTATTCAAACATCGCCCCGAAAATGGTCGCGCGTTTTAAAGAGCTAGCCCGCGAAGGCTATTACAACGGGATCGCTTTTCACCGGATCAACCAAAGCGTCATTCAAGCCGGAAATTCCGATACCCGCGTCCCGGCAACTTCCGGGAACGATGTTTCCGAAAAGGAAAAGCAGGAAAAATCCAATGCCCAAACAGCACCAACGCCTCCAACGGGAAAAGAAGGCGATTCGGGCAAACCGAATGTTCCGGCGGAATTTTCAGATGTTCCCTATGAATCTGGAATTGTCGGCGCGGCACGGCTCGGCAACGACGTTAATTCGGCAAATTCTCAGTTTTTTATAACTTTGACCCGGGCGCAGGGCTTTGATAATAAATACACGGTTTTCGGCAAAGTAATCGAAGGAATGAACAATGTCATTACGATCTCGGGCGTTCCGCGCGAAGGCGAAAAACCGAATCCGCCGGTCAGAATAAAATCCGTCACGATTCAGCCAAAATAAGATTTCTGTTATAATCTTACTTAATATGCTCGCGTAGCTCAGTGGATAGAGTGCTTCCCTCCGAAGGAAGAAGTCGCAGGT